>JBAWAM010000278.1:0-30548 GCA_049589315.1 Myxococcaceae bacterium | reverse complement strand
GCTGGTGCTGATGGGCCCGTACCCGACGGGCGACTACCTGCTCGTCGCGAAGGCGGACGGCTTCAAGACAGCGGAGCAGCCCGTGAAGATCGGCTCGGGCGAGGCCCAGGTCGAGCTGGTGCTCTCGTCCGGTACCTTCATCCGGGGGCGCGTGCTCGACGAGTATGGGCGGCCAGCGCCGAGGATCAGCGTCCTGGTGAATCCGACCGGCGATGTGGCGTACGCCGACGACCAGGGCCAGTTCTCGGCCGAAGTTCCCTCGCCCGGCTTCTACGAGCTCCAGGCGCATCACTCGGATTGGGGCGGCGGAGAGCTGCAGGTCACTGCGCCCGCAGAGGACGTGGAGCTCCTGCTCGAGCCGAAGGCCGGGCTGCGCGTCACAGTCAGCTCGGATGGACGCCGGCTCGAAGGCGCAGACGTGGTGCTCTGGCTCGGGCGGGAGGGGTCGTATCGCAGCGATCGACCCTCCGGCTCCGATGGCGTCGTGCTCATGCGGGGGATGCCGCCCGGGCGCTATTCGCTGGTCGCAGCGCACCGCGACCATCTCCCTTCGGATCGGAAACAGGTGGAGCTCCGGGACGGAGAACTGCTGGAGATCAGCGTCGAGCTCGAGCCGGGGGCGGCCATCTCCGGCGAGGTCGTCGACCAGAACGGCGCGCCGGTGGCGGGCGCCCAGGTGATGGCGGTCCCGCGCGGCGCCGAGCCCACCCTCACCGATGGAAGTGGCAGGTTCGAGATCCGACCGCTGCGGCCGGATCGGAGCTACCGCGTCGAGGTCCAGCAGTCCGGCTTCGATCAACGGGAGCGGGTGACCGCCAGGCCGGGAGGAGAGCCGCTGCGGATCGTCCTGGAGCGGCGCTCGATCTACCGGGGGCGGGTCGTCTCCGAGGATGGGGCCGCGCTTCGCTCGTTCCGGATCGACGAGAAGGACGTCACGTCACCCGACGGAACGTTCGAGCTGCCTCTGCCCACCGAGAGCGGGCGGGTGTTCGCGGTGGTGGAGGCCCAGGGCCATCAGCCCAACATGATCGACGCGCCGGCGGACCAGCGAGATCTCGGCGAGATCCGCCTCTCGCCGGAGCCGCAGGTGCAGGGCAGGGTGGTCGACAGCATGGGAGCTCCCGTCGAAGGGGCTTCAATGACCTGCGACATGTGCAACGGGCAGGTCACCTCGGATGCGAAGGGCGTGTTCAGCCTGTCTGTCCCCTCGCGGGTCGGGTCGGTAAACGTGATGGGCAAGAAGGGCGCGCTGAGCGGGACGGTGACGTGGAAGGCGAACGGCAACGCGCCGCTCGAGGTGACGCTCCGGAACGCGGTTCACGTGACCGGTCGCGTGTTCGACCCGGATGGCTCTCCCGCGGGCGGTGTGCAGGTCGAGGCGATCCACGTCGACCGATCGGAGCCCTTCAGCTTCGTCACGATGCAGGACGGCAGCTATGCCGTGGATCTCCCCGAGGGGAGCTATCGCGTGCTGCTGGGAACTCAGCGGCCCTTCGGGGGCGAGCCGATCACCTTCGTGCGCGTGAGCGGTTCGGCGATGACGCTCGACTTCGGCCCGGCGCCGGGGGCCTCGAGCGTCGTGGTGACGATCCAGCCCGGACCGGGACAGGCGCTGTGGATCGTCCGGGGCGAGGTGGGCTCCGTCTCCGTTCCGCCGATGGAGTTGTTCAAGTCGGCGTGGGCGCAGATGCAGTACCAACCCCGCTCGAAGCAGGTCGTGTTCAGCGGGCTGGCACCTGGCCGGTACACCGTCGTGTGGAGCCAGTTCCACTCGAAGGACGAGACGCCCCCGACGATTCGCGTCATCAACGTGCCGGGGACGTCCGAGCTCTCGCTGCTGCCCTGACTACAGGCGCGACAGCGCGGCGTCGTAGTTCGGCTCCTGGCCGATCTCCGGGACCTGCTCCGCGTGGACGACCGTCCCCTGCTCGTCGATCACGACGACGGCGCGGGAGAAGAGGCCGGCCATCCCGCCATCCTGGATGGTGACTCCGTACTTCTGGCCGAAGTCGCTGCGGAACGCGGAGAAGCTCAGCGCCTTCTCGATGCCCTCTGCGCCACAGAAGCGCTTCACCGCGAAGGGAAGATCCATCGACACGTTGATCACCGTCACGTTCGGCTTCTCCGTCGCCTTCTTGTTGAAGGTGCGGACGGAGGTTGCGCAGACGCTGGTGTCGATGCTGGGGAAGATGTTGAGCACCTTCTTCCCCGGGAAGGTCGACAGCAGTTTGTCGGACAGGTCAGGCCCGGTCAGCGTGGCGTCCGGCGCCTTGCTCCCGATCGAGGGGAGGGTACCGATGGTGTGAACGGGTTTGCCCTTCAACGTGATCTCGGCCATGGACTCTTTCCGTAGCCGTTTGCCGCGGTCGAAACCAGTGATTCCGCCCGGAACTGTTTACGGGAGTGGTTCGGTGCGAGGCGTTCCGAGGAGCTGGCACGCCCGAAGGGCGACCTCGATCAGTGCGTCTGCGCAGGGCTCGCATCCGCCGCCGCAGCACCTGGGCCAACGCCCGTTCGGGTTGCGCACGAGGGGCCGGACGGTCGCGCGGTAGTACTCGGGGAAGCCCACCTCCGCAGCAGCTTTCGCGATCGCCTCGTCCATCGCCTGTGGATCGACCTGCATGCTCCTCCGTTAAGACGACACGTCGGCTGGAGCAAGCGCGGAGCGTGCGTTAAAGAAGCTTCGATGAATCGCTCGGTGCTCGAGGGCCGCCGCATCGCGGTGGGCGTGGGTGGTGGTATCGCCGCTTACAAGGCGTGTGAGCTCGTCCGGGAGCTGGGCCGGGCGGGGGCACAGGTGCGTGTGGCGATGACGCCGGGCGCAACCCAGTTCGTGACGCCGCTGACGTTCCAGAACCTCACCGGTCGGCCGGTGCTCACCGACTACTTCGACGCCTCGCAGGAGGCGACGTTCGGACACATCGATCTGGGGAAGTGGACCGAGCTGTTCATCGTGGCGCCGGCGACTGCCGATCTGATCGCCCGCATCCGCGCGGGCATGGCCAACGACGCGGTGACCACGCCGTTGCTGGCGTACGGGGGGCCGGTGCTGATCGCGCCCGCGATGAACGTCGTGATGTGGCAGAACCGGTTCACCCAGGAGAATTTGAACACGTTCCGGGGGGACCCGCGGTACCGCATCGTGGGTCCGGACGAGGGACTCCTGGCGTGTGGCGACGTAGGGGCCGGGAGGCTCGCGGACGTCCAGCAGATCGTCGATGCGGCAGCGGAGGTGCTCGCGGGCGGAGGCGAGCTGAAGGGACGGCGCGTGCTGCTCACCGCCGGTCCCACGCGCGAGTACCTGGATCCGGTGCGGTTCATCTCGAATCCCTCCACCGGGAAGATGGGGATGGCGTTGGCGCAGGAGGCGCGTGCGCGCGGCGCGGAGGTGACCGTGGTGCTCGGCCCCGTGCCGGAGAGCGGCGTCGATCGATCGGGGCTTCGGGTGATCGACGTGGTGAGCGCGGAGGACATGGCGCGCGAGGTGCTCGCCCGGGTGGCGGACGCGGACGTGTTCATCGCCACCGCGGCGGTCTCCGACTATCGCCCTGAGAAGCGACTCGAGCAGAAGCGGAAGAAGGCGGAGGGCTCCGAGCAGCTGACCTTCGTGCGGACGCCGGATGTGCTCCTCGAGGCTTCGAAGAAGGTTGCGGGCGCGGCGCGTCGGCCGGTGCTGGTGGGGTTCGCCGCGGAGACCGACCATGTGATCGAACACGCGCAGGAGAAGCTGCAGCGCAAGAACCTCGACTGGATCGTCGCGAACGACGTGACGAAGCCGGGGGCCGGATTCGGAGCCGAGACGAATTCGGTGATCTGCCTGTCGCGCGGGGGGGAGCGTCAGGAGTTCGCAGGGACCAAGCGGGAGGTCGCCCGCGGCATCCTGAATTTGCTGGCCCAGTCACTTACCCCCTAGGCAGTTTCGTGTTCCCCGGCGGCGCGACCATGTCCGGCGCTCAGCCCGTGGCGGCACTGCGCGCGTCGCTCGAAACTGCCGCGCAGCGCTGACGTCTGCTGTCTCCCATCGCACGACCCGCGGAGGATGGCTGTGCAGAACACGCGGCTCGCCTCTATCTGATGGGCCCGCGCTGAGACCGGCGCACTCATCGAGGGAGCACAGATGAAGATCGGCATCATCGGCGCAGGTCAGATTGGAGGAACCCTCACGCGACGCCTCACCGCGCTGGGACATCAGGTGTCCGTCGCGAACTCACGTGGACCGGAGACGCTCGCCGAGTTGGCCGCGGAGACGGGCGCGAAGGCATTGCCGGTCCGGGAGGTCGTTCGGGGTCAAGATCTCGTGGTCGTGACCATCCCAGAGGTCCGGGTCCGCGAGCTGCCGAAGGATCTGTTGGCGGGCGCGCCGGACGCTCTGGTCGTCGTGGATACGGGGAACTACTACCCGCAACACCGTGATGGCCGCATCGAGGAGATCGAGGCGGGACTGACGGAGAGTCGGTGGGTCGAGCGTCACCTGGGCCACCCCGTCGTGAAGGCCTTCAACAACATCGGCACGAAGAGCCTCATGGAGCGCGGTCGCCCCGCGGGCAGTCCCGACCGCATCGCGTTGCCCATCGCGGGAGACAGGCCAGCGGACAAGGAAATCGTCCTGCGGCTCATCGAGGAGCTCGGGTTCGACGGCATCGACGCCGGAGGGCTGGACGAGTCCTGGCGACAGCAGCCCGGTACGCCCGGCTACGTCGCTGATCTGAACGCCGCAGGACTGCGGCGCGCGCTGGCGGAGGCCAGGCCGGAGCGTCTCGCGGATTTCCGTGCGAGCGACCAGAGTCCGGGCACGTTCATCAATCCCGCCTGAGCATCACGAGTCGAACAGCACGTTGCGGCGGAGCTCGTTTCGCCGCAGCTCGTTCCGCGCCGGGGCGGGCACGGGTTGGACATCCGGCAGCTCCGGCAGGTTCAGCCGGCCCCAGATGGCGTTCCTGAACGACGGCCGGGTCTGACGGGCGAAGGCGTCCTTCTCTTTCAGAGAAAGATCTTCACGGTTCTTGAGCTCCTTCCGCAGGCGGGTGGCCATGCTCAGGTTGCGCTCACCGGTGGGATCGATCTGGACGCAGTCGGCGTCAGGGCCTCGCTTGAGCATGTCGACGATGTTCGCGACGGCGAGGTTGCGGCACTCTCCGATCTCTTCGTCCGTCAGGTACAGATCGCGTTCTCCGGCGATCACCTCGCTCATGCGCTGCCACTTCTTGAGGCGGGCGCTGAGCAGCATGCTCCCGAAGAGCGTCTTGGATATGGAGAAGGGGATGACGTAGCTCTCGGAGAGGCACTCTTCCAGGTGCTCGTCGTGCTCGCGGTACTGCCGCTGGGTGACGTGACGTGCGACTCGCCACAAGTCCGGCGAGAGGCGCTGGTCGTAGCGAATCTCCCAGTACGCATGCCCTGCGGCGCGCGCCGAGTGCCCCTGCACGGTCTTGTAGGGCACGTAGTAGTTGTGGGCGATCGTGTCGACCGCGAGGTGCGACAGGAAGCCGAGGCCGAACGCGCGCTGAGAATCGTTCTTCGCTCGATTCAGCACCTGGAATCCCGTGTTCCAGTTGTGGCAGTGCACCTCGTATCTTGCGAGGTTCTTGCCCACGATGATGTCGGCGGCGAGCGAGCCGTAGAGGAACTCACTGGCGAACTGGCTCAGGATCAGCCGGAGGGCCGGACTGACCGCG
The DNA here is from genome assembly GCA_049589315.1 of Myxococcaceae bacterium. Lineage (GTDB taxonomy): Bacteria > Myxococcota > Myxococcia > Myxococcales > Myxococcaceae > JBAWAM01. The sequence continues at coordinate 24,873 of JBAWAM010000278.1, read as the reverse complement.
CTCAAGTCGGCCAATGCTGCCTGCGAGAAGCTCAGGTGTGCGAGCGGTCCCCACGCGAAGGCGTCCGAGGGCCACAAGAAAACCGCCAACGCGAACACGCCGACGGTCGAGAGGAAGGATGCCTGGAGTACGTGGCTTTTCTTCATGGGGGTCGTGCACACGCAGGACCGACGGTATCCGTCGAGCCCGCTGTGGTAAAGGCAACGGGCAGGCCCCCCTTTTCATTCGCGCCACGTGACCGAGATCAACCTACACGACGAAGTCCACGCGCTGCTCTCGGACATCCGCCGCCATCTCGAGTGGCAGCAGGATGAGGGGGGCACGGCTCTGCTCGCCGACCGTGCAGTCATGGCGGCAGCCCGGCTTGCTCGCCCTACCACCGCGCAGCCGCCCCGTGATGTCTCTCCGCTTGCTGCGCCGCAGCCTGCGCGCTCGGCCGAGGCGGCGCCGAGGCAACCCGGGTCGGATGCTCGCCCGCTCGCTGCGAAGAGGCCCTACCCATCGTCGGTGCCGGGGGCTGCGACGGATCCCGCGCCGTCAGTCGCGCCGTTGAATCCGCAGTACCGGCATCCGTTCGTACAGCCGACGCCCACACCGGCTCCTGTGCAGGTGCCAGCGCCGCCTCCGGCGTTTGCGCCCCTCGCTGCCTCGGAACGGAAGACGCTCGACGAGGTCCGGCGCGATCTCGGCGACTGCACGCGCTGTGGGCTGTGCTCGGACCGCAGGAATCTCGTCTTCGGCGTGGGGAATCCGCGCGCCCAGTTGGTCTTCATCGGTGAGGCGCCCGGGACGGAGGAGGACGCGCAGGGCGTCCCGTTCGTGGGTGAGGCCGGTCAGCTCCTGACGAAGATGATCGAAGCGATGGGGTTCACACGCGACGAGGTCTACCTCTCGAACGTCGTGAAGTGCCGCCCGCCGGACAACCGGAAGCCCCTCCCGCAGGAGGTCCACGCGTGTGATCCGTTCCTGCGGGCGCAGATCGCCGCGATCCAGCCGAAGGTCATCGTCGCGCTTGGGGCATTCGCCACACAGACCCTGTTGCGCGACGAGAGCAAGATCTCGCAGATTCGTGGCACCTGGCGCGAGTACGCCGGCATCCCGTTGATGCCGACGTTCCATCCGACGTACCTGCTGAAGAATCCGACGCAAAAGAAGGCAGCGTGGAGCGACCTGCAGCAGGTGATGAAGGTGTTCGGGAAACTGCCGCAGAGGGGCGAATGAACGGAACGGTCGAGATCGTCGAACTGGACGCGCCGTCGCTCGAGGGCAATCCGCTCGGTGACCCGACGCGAAGGGCGATGCCGGTCTACCTGCCACCGGGATACGAGGGCGGAAACGAGCGCTTCCCGGTCGTGTACTTCCTGCACGGGTTCACCGGGTCGGGCACGAAGTGGGTGGGCTTTCCCGGCTTCGGCGTGACGGTTCCTCAGCGGATCGATCACCTGATCTCCTCCGGTGCCATCCCTCCGGTCATCGCCGTGTTCCCGGATGGCTGGACCGCGATCGGCGGCAGCCAGTGGATCAACAGCGAAGCGATCGGACGGTACGGCGACTATCTGGCGAAGGACGTGGTGGCCTGGGTCGACCGGGAGCTGCGCACGGTCGCGAAGGCGGAAGGGCGCGCCTGCGTCGGAACGAGCTCAGGCGGTTACGGCGCGCTGGTGGCCGGACGGGATCACCCTGACGTTTTCGGGCACGTCGCCTCGCACTCGGGCGACGCCTACTTCGAGTACGGCTACCTCCAGGACCTGCCGAAAGCGGCAGGGGCCGTGCTGAAGGCGGGCGGCGTCGAAGAGTGGTTCAACGACTTCTGGAAGCGCTCTCGGGAGACGAAGTCGCGCAACGAAGATCACGCCGTCCTGAACGCGCTCGCCATGGCCGCCGCCTATTCGCCGAAGAAGGGCGAGCCGATGTACATCGAACTCCCGTTCGACCGCGAGACGGCGCGGATCAAGCCGGACGTGTGGGCGCGCTGGCTCGAGCACGATCCGGTGCGGTTCATTCCCCGATCGGCGGCTGCGTTCCGATCGCTGAAGTCCGTGTTCGTCGACTGCGGTGTCCGCGACGAGTTCAACCTCCGCTGGGGGGCGCGGATGGTGGTCGAGGAACTCCGCAAGATCGGCGTCGACGTCGCCCACGAGGAGTTCGAGGACGGCCACATGGGCATCAACTACCGCTACGACCGGTCGATGCAGTACCTCGCGCCGCGGCTCGCGCGGTCGTAGATGAGCCGCGGGCGCTCTTTGCGTACGTCGTTCGATCCCGGAGACCTCGTTGTGGGTTCCGGAATCTATGGCCGGTTCAGCCCCTGCCCGATCTGGCCCTTCCAGGTCGGTCGGGTCGACGTGACGGCTTCGTACTGAAGCTTGAGCACGGTGCCTCGCTCTGGGATGCGATCCACGATCGCATCACCCAGTTCACCATGAACCCGGCGGCCCACGGCGACGGATCCCCCTTGCTGCAGGGTCGGATCAATCTGAAGCGATCTGAAGTCGTCGCAACTCCTGTGCAACTCACGCTCAGGCGCGCCCGGATCGGGTTGGATCTGATCAGCGTGCCCACGTCGCGGTGCTGTGCTGACACGTTGTCATCACCGATCAAAGTCTGCGTGATCTTGTGACATCGCGGCGTCACGCAGATCTGGCAGAGCAAGACACCAATGACGACTGCCATATCGTGATTACTGTTCGGGCTTATGAGGTCGTGCTGAATCCAGTACAGCATCATGCCGGCGGCGCCGATCGCCGCACTCCAGAGTGCGCCGCTCAAACCTTTCCCCGAGCCTAGAAATCCGCACGCGAGTGCGGTCCCAACCACGAAACCAAGCTCAAGGAGGACCAACTCACGCCAACGCGACTCGACAGACGCATCTCGAGTTCGAGCCAGGCTCCGGTAGCTTGCGAGCAGGAAGATGATGACTTCGACAGGGAGTAACGCCAGTGCCCAGCTCGTCTTGTCCATGAGAGAGACACAAGCAATCCAGGTACCGGCCCATGAATGTCCCTTGAGGGTGGCCACACGGGTCCAGGCCGTTCACACGGGCGCGGCCGTAGCCGGCGGACCGGCCATCGGGACCCCAAAGGTCGCTTCCGGGGCGACAGCGAAGTGCAAAGTCCGTCCCGCTCATGAGCAGCGCTTCAGACGGAGAGAGTGCGTAGATCCCAGCTGGAGGCGAGTGGCGGTGAAGCTGCTGCCACGATTCTCCGAAGCCGCCACCGTGGTCCGCTTGCCGGCCGCGGCTAGCGGAGCGCTAAGGAAGAACGCACGCAGTTCGGAGCCACGGCCCCGTGGACATCGGGGCCGAGCTGGCGCCGATCGGTTGACGTTCTTCCTTAGGTGGTCGGACGGGCCGGCCGGGAGGGCGTCCGCGGTCGAGCGGTCGTCGCCCGGGTTGACCGTTGCGCGGGCATCGCCTGAACGGCGAAGCGACTGCCACGAATGCTCCGAGCCGAGAGACGTCACCGCGGCTTTTTCCGGCAGTCGTGACCGAAGTCCGCGGTCTGGGGCTCGGTGCCATTCGGGGTGTTGCATCGAAGTCGGCGCAACAGCAGTCGACCCCGCCCCGTTACGTCCCTGCCTCCCGCGCCGCTCCCGGCCGCGAGCGAGACGATGACGCCTCGTGCGATCTCCCTTCGGAAGACGGATGGCCGGCCAAAGTGGATAAGCGGCTCGACTGTTGGTTCGCCTGAGCGCGAGAACCGCCCTGCCCTGAACACCGCGAACACGGTCGTCGACCACCTCGGCAAGCTGGGGTGACGCGTGAACCGCGGTCTTGGTAGGCGCGCGTTGTCCGATCAGTGCTTCTCGTTCGACGGCGACTCCAGGTCGGCGAGTGCGGCGGCGGGCTGTGAGAGCATCGTGAGCAGTTCGTGCGTCGAGAGCCGCGCTGCCTGATCCTTTCCGTCCAGCACGCCGGTCACGAGCTGCCGTTTGTCCTCGTGCAGCGCGAGGATCTGCTCCTCGATCGTTCCCTTCGACACCAGGCGATACACGGTGACCGGCTTGTCCTGGCCGATGCGGTGCGCGCGGTCGGAGGCCTGATCCTCCACGGCCGGGTTCCACCACGGATCGAGGTGGATCACGTTGTCTGCGCCGGTGAGGTTGAGGCCGAAGCCGCCCGCCTTGAGCGAGATGAGGAAGACGTCCGTCTCGCCGTCCTGGAACTGCCGCACGAGCTGCTCGCGCTCGCTGCGCCGGGTCCGCCCCTCGAGCGAGAGATAGCGGATGCCGCGCGCGTCGAGCGCCTCCCGGACGAGCGCCAGGTGCTTCGTGAACTGGCTGAACACCAGCGTGCGATGTCCCTCCGAGCGGAGCTCGTCGAGCAGTTCCATCAGGCGCCGCAGCTTCGACGATGAAACGCTGGACCGTGCGTCGTACAGCTTCGGATGCGATGCGAGCAGGCGAAGCCGGGTCAGCGCCGCAAGCACCTGGACCCGGCGTTGTTGCTCGCGCATCTCCCGCTTCGGGGTTTCGAGATCCGAAATCGCGGCAAGGCGCGCGTCCTCGTACAGCTGCCACTCCTCGGTAGAGAGGACCACCGGGACCCGCTGGTCGGTCCGGGGCGGCAGCTCGCGTGCGACCTGCTGCTTCGTGCGGCGGAGCAGGAACGGCTGCAGCACCCGCGAGAGCGCCGGCGCCGCGGTCGGGTCGTACTTCTTCTCGATCGGCGTCGCGAAGCGGTCGCGGAAGGCCTCCCAGCTCCCGAACAAACCGGGAAATACGGTCCGGAAGAGGCTCCAGAGCTCTCCGAGGTGATTCTCCAGCGGGGTACCGGTGAGCGCGATCTTGAATTCGCCCTGGAGTTGGCGGGCGGCGCGGGCGCGCGCGGTGCTGGCGTTCTTCAGCGCCTGGGCCTCGTCGAACACGATGGTGGAGAAGCGCACCTTCGACAGGCGCTCGGCGTCGCGCAGGAGCAGGCCGTAGCTGACGACCAACACGTCGCGCGCGCGAAGTGCCTCCAGGGTCGCTCCGCGGTCGGGGCTCTCCGCGAAGACGTGGATGCGGAGTCTGGGCGTGAAGCGCTTCGTTTCGTCGACCCAGTTGAAGCCCACGGAGGTGGGCGCGACGACGAGCGCCGGACCGAGCTTCGCGCGATCCTGCAGCACGGCGAGCGCCTGAACGGTCTTTCCGAGGCCCATGTCGTCCGCGAGCACGGCGCCTGCGCCCCAGGACGCGAGCCGGAGCATCCACTGTACGCCTTCGACCTGGTAGTCGCGCAGGGTGGCCTTCAACGAGGCGGGAACCTTCGGCTCGAGCTGCTTCGAGGCGAAGATCTTCTCAGCCAGCGCCTTCCACGTCTTGTCCGCATCGACGGTGGAGCCGGAGTCCTCGATCGCGGAGAGCGCCTCGGCCGCAGAAGGACCGACCTCGAGGCCGTGGCTCGAACGCCAGGTGTGATCAGACAACTTCTGCAGATGCAGGCGAAGCGCTTCGCTGATCTCCACCCAGGTCCGCTCCTGGACCTGGACGAACCGCTCCTGGCGCCGGGCGGCGTCGAGCGCGACGGCGAGCGCGATCCGCTCTCCTGCGACGGACAGTCCGCCGGTGACGCCGAACCAGTCCCGCTTCTTCTCGAGCACCACCCGCAGGCTCGCCGGGGCGGCGTGGCCCACGATGCGCATGGGCTCGCCGACCCACTCCAGGGTGGGGCGGGGTTCGTCCCACGACTCGAGGTCGTTGAGCATCGCCAACGCCCGCTGAGGATCCTGAATCAGGAACGAGAAGGCCTGTTCTTCCGCTGCGTCGGAGATGCGAAGGCGCTCGACGATCGTGTCGGCGACGGCCACCTCTGCGACAAAATCTCGTTTGGCGTGGAGCGGCTTTCCGTCGCGGCGGACGTGGACGTCCCGCGAGCCCTCGCCGGGCACGAAGGCCGCGCTCTCGGGCAGCGGACGGATCCGGATCTCGAGACGCACGGACCCGGTCGGCTGTGCCTGGATGCGAAGCACCGGGTGACGTTCGGGCGGGACCTCCTCTCCCATGACCGTTCGCGGCATCGCCACCGGGATGCGCGCGGACAGGGACGAGAGCTTCTCCACGAGTGCGGCGTGGCTCTCCTGCGGAAAGTCGTTGCCGAACCGGGACAGCGCATCGAGCGTACGCAGGACCTCGGGGGGCACTTCGAGCAGGGTGAGCCGGCGTGAGCTCTCCTCGAAGAAGAACATCTGTTTCGTGAGCTTCCGCGCGAGGGGTTCGGGCAGCGGCGCACCGTCGAGCGCAGGCATCAGCACGACGGATTCGCCCCGGTGATCGGCGAGCAGGCCAACCCGGGCGGATTCGACGGTCACGGCCGCGTTCGGGTTGTGGAGGAGGAAGAGGCGTGGGTGCCCGACCAGGGCCTTGAGCAGCGGTTCCTCCGCGTACCCAAGCGTGTCCGCCGCGAGCATCGCGATGTGGCGGTCCTCGGGCGAGAGGCTGTCACGGTGCTCGTCGAGGAGGCGGGAAGGCGAGATTCGCGTCCCCGCATTGGGCACGCCCTTCTTCGTGAGCCGGTGGAGCCATGGCTGCACGTCGACGCCCTCACCTTCGACGATGCTGAGTCTCCAGCACACGAACGTGTCGTTCGAGGGTTGGCCGCTCTCCTCGATCGCCTTGTCGATCGCGCGAAGTGCGCGCTCCCAGGCTGGGCGGCGCAGATCCTCGAACCAGGCGCGGCGCTGCGGCGTCAGGGGTTCGTGCAGGAGGCGAAGGGTCGCGTCGATCGCGCCGAGTGTGTGGATGCACGTGTCACCGCAGGAAGCGCAGCGAGCAGAAGCGCTGTCGGCCGTGATCTTCAGCTCGACCGCCGTCACGGTCGGAACCTGTCGGTCCGGCGGGACCCACGGCACCTGGTCCACCCACATGAACCCGGGCAGGGCGTCGGAGAACCGGAGCTGCTCCTGCGGGAAGTTGTCTCCCGGACCGGGTGGGATGCTCGCGGGATGGGTCGAGCGGAGGTTCAGCAGCGCATGGACGGCTGCGTGCGCCTCGGGATCCGCGGGCAGGGAGAGCAGTCCGCGCAGCTCTTCGCGCGCCCGCTTCAGGCGGTCGATTTCGTTCTCGAGGAATCGCAGGGCGATCCCGGGGAGCGCTTGCCGGAGACGTGCCGAATAACCGAGCGGATGACCTCGGCGGTTGACGGCTTCATCGGTGGCGAACTCGACCAGGCGCTGGCGACTGAGCACGTACCGGAGTGAGGCGCGATCCGGCTCGGGCACGAAGGGGAGAAGCGCCTCGGCCCCGACGTGCCGGACGTGCTCGAGGCCGTGCTCACTCAAATACGCTTCGAGATCTGCATCACCGGCGAAGCGCGGCTCCTTCGATGATTCGGGCTTCGAGGGTGTTCCGAGCAGCTCGGCCGCGGCGAATGCCACGGCGACGCAGTGCTTGCAGAACAGGCCCTGATCGCCCATCGGGCAGTTGCACGTCCCGATGACGTGGCCGTTCTTCGCGACGGCCAGCTCGACCCGGTAGCCGCGAGTTCCGATCACGTTCGCGGTCAGGCGGTTGTCGACGTACTGGAGCCCACTGACCCGACCGTCCTCGGCGTAGGCACGGCCACGCGCGTACGACGCTCCGTCGGTCTGAGACGCCAGGCGCCTGGGGTCCAGCAGCTCGATGAGGGTAGGGGAGGCTCTCACTTCGGACCTTCATGACCGTGGAGCGAGTGGATTCGCCCTCACCCCCGGCCCCTCTCCCCCGACGGGGCGAGGGTTCAGTAGTACCACGGGAATCTGGACCAGTCGGGCGGCCGCTTCTCGAGGAACGAATCCCGCCCCTCTGCTGCCTCGTCGGTCATGTAGGCAAGCCGGGTGGCCTCACCTGCGAACACCTGCTGACCGACCATCCCGTCGTCGATCGCGTTGAACGCGAACTTCAGCATCCGCTGAGCCGTCGGGCTCTTCCCGCAGATCTTCTTCGCCCACTGGAGCGCCACCTTCTCCAGCTCGGCATGGGGGACGACGGCGTTCACCATCCCCATCCGGTGAGCGTCTTCGGCGCTGTACTCGTCCCCGAGGAAGAAGATCTCCCGAGCGAACTTCTGCCCGACCTGGCGTGCGAGGTACGCCGAGCCGAAGCCGCCATCGAAGCTGGCGACATCCGCGTCGGTCTGCTTGAAGCGCGCGTGCTCCTTGCTGGCCAGGGAGAGGTCACACACCACATGCAGGCTGTGCCCTCCGCCCGCGGCCCAGCCCGGGACCACGCAAATCACCGGCTTCGGCATGAACCGGATGAGCCGCTGGACCTCGAGGATGTGGAGCCGCCCCAGGCGCGCCGGGTCGATCGTTTCAGAGGTTTCGCCCTCGGCGTAGCGGTACCCGGCCTTGCCCCGGATGCGCTGGTCCCCGCCTGAGCAGAACGCCCATCCCCCGTCCTTCGGCGATGGCCCGTTCCCGGTCAGCAGCACGCAACCCACATCCGAGCTCATCCGGGCGTGGTCCAGCGCCCGATACAGCTCGTCGACCGTCTTCGGTCGGAAGGCGTTGCGGACCTCGGGGCGGTTGAAGGCAATCCGGACCGCGCCCACGCCCACCGCCCGGTGGTAGGTGATGTCGGTGAACTCGAATCCGGGGATCTGCCGCCAGCTCTCGGGATCGAAGATTTCGGAGATCATGCCGGGGCTTGTATTCCGTGAGGCCGTCCCGGTCGAGCGGGATGCTCATCGAGGGGGCTGGCACGCCGTCGCGCTCAATGGCATGTAGCCGCCATGTCGATCGATCGCTATGGCCTTGGACGCGTGGTGGGTGAGACCGGGGTGCTGCCCCAGCGCGCACAGAAGCTGGACCCGTCGCTGCCGCTGCGTGCTGGAGAGCTGCTCATCGACGTGGACAGCCTCAACATCGACGCGGCCTCGTTCAAGCAGATCAAGGAAGCCACAGGCGGCGAACGCGAAAAGATGATCGCGATGATCCGCGACATCGTCGCGACCCGCGGGAAGATGCAGAACCCGGTGACCGGCTCGGGCGGCATGCTCATCGGCCGCGTTCGTGAGATCCACCCGGACCATCCCGCGGCCAGCGAGCTGAAGGCCGGCGACCGCATCGCGACCCTGGTGAGCCTCTCGCTCACCCCGCTGATCATCGAGGAGGTCCGCGACATCCGCCCCGAAATCGACCGGGTCGACATCCGCGGCCACGCCATCCTGTTCGCCTCGGGGCTGTACGCGAAGCTCCCGACCGACATGCCGGACACCCTGGCCTTGGCGGCGCTGGACGTGTGCGGTGCGCCGGCGCTGGTTGCCCGCTACGTACAGCCGGGAATGACCGTGGCGGTGCTCGGCGCCGGAAAGAGTGGGGCGCTGTGTCTGGCGCAGGCCCGTCGGCAGCTCGGGGGCAAGGGACGGCTGCTGGCGATGGACGTGTCGGAGCGCGCCCTGGAGACGCTCCACGGCATGGGCCTGTGCGACGTCGCGCTGAAGGTGGACGCCACCCGGGCCGTGGACGTGATGGAGGCGGTCTCGCGCGCCACTGGCGGCGGGCTGTGCGACCTCGTCGTGAACTGTGCCTCGGTGCCGCAGACCGAGATGGCCTCCATCCTCTCGGTGAAGGACGGCGGCACCGTCATCCTCTTCTCCATGGCGACCAGCTTCACCGCGGCGGCGCTGGGGGCGGAAGGGGTAGGCAAGGACGCGACGATGATCATCGGGAACGGCTACGTCCCGGGTCACGCCGACCTCACCCTCCAACTCCTCCGCGACGAACCGAAGCTTCGGCGCCTCTTCGAGGAGCGGTACGTCTGACGCGCCGCGGCACGCCTCCTGGAGTTGCCCAGCGACAGTTTTCAGCTAAAGGATCTTTCATGCCCGGCCCGTTCATCTCGGACGAAGAAATCGCCCGCGCGCGAACCCTTGCGCACGAGGTCACCACCCCGGTGCTGGATTTCATCCGGCGCCACACCACAGTGTCGATCGAGCGCACCGTCTTGCGCCTGTTGGGCATCTCCGGGGCAGGCCCCGGTGGTGTGCCCCTCGCGAATCTGATGGTCGACCGCCTCAAGCAGGCGGGCGTCCTCAACAAGGGCGCTGCCTATTGGTACGGCCGGGCGCTGCACATGGGCGCTCGCAGCCCCCTCGAGGCGGTGGAGCGGATCACCGCCGCGCCCATCGAGAAGCTCGCTCCGCTGTCGGTCGACGAGGAGGCGAACCTCAAGGACGAGGTGCGCGGCGAAATCGACGCGGCCATCAGCGAGCTCAAGTCGCGCATCGAGCAGCGCGAGGCGCTCCGGCGCGAGTTCCCGATGTCCCCGGCGCCGCACAAGTACGTGATCGTCGCGACCGGCAACATCTACGATGACGTCGACCAGGCCCGGGCTGCGGCGCAGGCGGGCGCGGACGTGATCGCGGTGATCCGGTCGACGGCCCAGTCGCTGCTCGACTACGTCCCGCATGGCGCCACCACCGAGGGCTACGGCGGCACCTACGCGACCCAGGAGAACTTCCGCATCATGCGCGAAGCGCTCGACGACGAGTCGCGCAAGCAGAAGCGCTACATCCAGCTCACGAACTACTCCTCCGGCCTCTGCATGTCGGAGATCGCGTTCGCGGCGGCGTGGGAGCGGCTGGACATGCTCCTCAACGACGCGATGTACGGAATCCTGTTCCGCGACATCAACATGCGGCGCACGTTCATCGACCAGTACTTCTCCCGTCGCATCTGCGCGATGGCGCAGATCATCATCAACACGGGCGAGGACAACTACATCACCACCGCCGACGCCTACGACGCCGGCCACACGGTGATCGCGTCGCAGTTCATCAACGAGTCCTTCGCCAAGCGCGCCGGGCTGCAGGACTGGCAGCTCGGGATCGGGCACTCGTACGAGATCGACCCGTACCGCGAGCAGACGCTGCTGCTGGAGCTCGCCCAGGCCATGCTCGTGCGCCGGTGCTTCCCCAACGCGCCGATGAAGTACATGCCGCCGACGAAGCACAAGGAGACGGACATCTTCTTCTCCCACGCCTACGACGTCATGGCGGACCTGGTGGCGATCTGGACGAAGCAGGGCATCCAGCTCCTCGGGATGATGACCGAGGCGATGCACACGCCGCTGCTGGCGGACCGCTACGTCGCGCTGAAGAGCGCCAGCTACATCCACCGCGCCGCGCGGGGCATCGAGAACGAGTTCGCCGTCCGCGAGGACGGGGTCATCGCCAACCGCGCCCGCGAGGTGTGGGGCAACTCGATGCATCTGCTGGAGGAGTGCCACAAGGACGGCCTGATCACCGCGATCGGCCGGGCGCGCTTCGGTGACGTGGCGCGGACCGAAACCGGCGGCAAGGGGCTCGACGGCGTGGTGGAGAAGGCGCCCGAGTACTTCAACCCGTTCCTCGACCGGCTGGAGGCGATCTGATGTCGACGACGACGAAGGCAGCGGGGAAGCAGCTCATCCGTCCCTACGGCGACCGCCGCGACGACGGCGTCGTGCAGCTCTCGTTCACCCTCCCGGTCCCGCTCTCCGAGAAGGCGAAGGAGGCGGCGCTCATCTACACGAAGAAGCTCGGCTTCCATGACGTGAAGGTGGCGGCGGCGGAGCGCGCCGCGGAGAACTACACGTTCTTCATCGTGTACGCGCACAGCAACGTGGCACTCGACTACTCGGAGATCGATGTCCCCGAGGTGGTGATCAAGAAGCTCGGGTTCTACGAGCTGAACAAGGTCATCGAAGAGAAGATCCACCGCAAGCTGGTGGTCGTCGGCGCCTGCACTGGAACCGACACGCACACCGTGGGCATCGACGCGATCCTCAACATGAAGGGATTCGCGGGCGACTACGGGCTGGAACGCTACCCCTGGTTCGAGGCGTACAACTTCGGCAGCCAGGTCCCGAACGAGGACCTCATCCGCCGCGCCATCGACAAGAAGGCGGACGCGATCCTGGTCAGCCAGGTCGTCACCCAGCGTGACGTGCACAAGGAGAACTCGCGCCAGTTCGTCGAGGCCGCGAAGCAGCTGGGCGTCCAGGGGAAGATGATCCTGCTGCTCGGTGGACCTCGGGTGGATCACAAGCTCGCGCTGGAGCTCGGATTCGATGCGGGCTTCGGTCCCGGCACGAAGCCGTCCGACGTGGCGAACTACGTGACGACGAAGGTGATGGAGAAGATGGGCATCGAGGGAGGTCTCCATTGAAGTCGATGATCCGGCTCCGCATGAGCAGCCACGACGCCCACTACGGCGGGAACCTGGTCGACGGCGCCCGCATGCTCGGGCTCTTCGGCGATGTAGCCACCGAGCTCTGCATCCTCCAGGACGGCGACGAGGGCCTCTTTCGCGCCTACGACAGCGTGGAGTTCCTCGCGCCGGTGTACGCGGGTGACTTCATCGAGGCGGTCGGGGAGATCGTCGAGGTCGGAAACACCAGCCGGAAGATGCGCTTCGAGGCGCGCAAGGTGATCAAGCCGCGCTTCGACGTGAACGAGTCGGCCGCCGACGTGCTCGAGGAGCCGAGCGTGGTCTGCCGCGCGTCCGGTACCTGCGTGGTTCCGAAGGACAAGCAGCGAAGGAGCAAGTGATGAGCGCCGCCCGCCCGATGGTGATCACCGCTGCCCTCGTGGGCGCGGAGGTCACGCGCAAGGACACCCCATACCTGCCCATCTCCGCCGAGGAGATCGGCATCGAGGCGGCGAAGTGCCGCGAGGCCGGCGCCGCGATGGTGCACATCCACGTGCGGAATCCGGACGGGACGCCCTCGCAGGACACCGAGCTCTTTCGCGCTGCGATCCGGGAGATCCGGAAGCGCTGCGACATCATCGTGCAGACCTCGACCGGTGGCGCGGTGGGGATGAGCGTGGACGAGCGCTGCGGGCCACTGAATCTCACCGGCGAGGATCGTCCGGACATGGCCACGCTGAGCACCGGCACGGTGAACTTCGGCGAGGACGTGTTCTGGAACCCGCGCCCGCTGGTGCGGGACATCGCCCGGAGAATCCGCGACCTGGGCATCCGCCCGGAAATCGAGTGCTTCGACGCCGGGATGATCGACGAGGCGCGCTACCTCGCCAAGGAGGGGCTGATCGAGCTCCCCGCCCACTTCGACTTCGTTCTCGGCGTGCCGGGCGCGCTGGCTGCCCGCCCCGAGGCGCTGGACTTCATGATCGCCTCGATCCCCGAGGGCAGCACCTGGACCTGCGCGGCAGTGGGGCGTCACCAGCTCCCGTTCGTCGACCTCTCCGCTGACCGCGGCGGGAACGCGCGTGTGGGACTCGAGGACAACATCTACTTGTCGAAGGGCGTGCTCGCGAAGGGCAGCTTCGAACTGGTGCAGGACGCGGTGAGGCGCGCGAAGGAGAAGGGCAGGGAGATCGCCACGCCGCAGCAGGCGCGCGAGATCCTGCGTCTCGTCTAGCGCTTCTTACTTCCGCCGCTTCGACCGGCTCGCGTCCCAGGCGGCGCGGGTGACGTTCCGCTCCTGGCGCTTCCGCTCGCGTGTCACGGCGGGATCGGTGGCGCGCTCTTTTGCCTCGAGCTCGCGCTGGAGTTTCTGGAAGCTCTCGAGGCGACCCGCTTCGAATTCCCCGCGCTCCACGGCCCCCCGCACGGCGCAGCCGGGCTCGGCGTGGTGACGGCAATCTGAGAAGCGGCACGCCTGGGCGAGCTCACCGACGTCGGTGAACGTGTCACCGACGCTGGTCTCTGCGCCGGCCCAGAGCCCGAGCTCGCGCATTCCAGGGCTGTCGATCAGCAGCGCGCCATTCGCGAGCGGGAGAAGCTCGCGGTGGGTCGTGGTGTGGCGGCCCTTGCGGTCGGCCTCGCGGACCTCAGCCGTCGCCATCTTCTCGGTCCCGAGGAGCCGGTTGATGAGCGTCGACTTGCCGGCGCCGGACATGCCGAGCACGGCGTTCGTGCTCCGTGCCGGCAGCCGCGGCCAGAGCGCGTCGAACCCGAAGCCGGTCTGCGCGCTGACGACGACGACTTCGGCCTCCGGAGCGGCCGCGCGTGCTGCCCGTTCGGCCGCGCCCAGATCCCCTGTGAGATCAGCCTTCGACAACACGATCAGCAGCGGCGCGGCGCTGGTCCGGACGAGGCTGGCCGCGCGCTCGAGCCATCGCGCGTTGAGGTCGCGATCGAGGCCCCACACGATCAGCACCTGGTCCATGTTCGCCGCCATCGCCTGCCCGCGGTGCTCGGAGCCCGCTTCGCGGCGGATCAACACGTTGCGCCGAGGCAGCACCGCGTGAATGAGCCCCTCTCCGCCACCTGGCGCCGGGGACACTGCCACCCAATCGCCGATGACCGGGAGCTGCTCGGAAGAGGACGCGCGCACGAGCCGCCCGGCGTTCTTCGCATCGAGCTCACCCTCCGGCGTCGCCACGCGGAGCAGCTTCCGCTCCTGACGCACGATGCGGCCTGGCATCAGGTCGCGCTTGTGGAGGCGCTCGACGAGTTCGTCGAACGTGCGGGCGTGCCGTTCGTCCCAGCCCAGCGCTTCGAGCGTCACGCTCACGGCTCCCATTGGCTCATGGAATTCGGGTCCTCATTGACTGCCTGCTGCACGGCGGGCGCGACGAACTGGGTGAGCACCAGTCCGCAGACCAGCGCCACCGCTGCGTAGGTGAGCGGCCGCGAAGGCTTCGCCCGCCACCCCCACCAGCGATCCCTGCGCCGCTGGTAACGCGGAGAGGCGGCGTAGTCGTTCCACGCGTTCTGCCGCGCCATGCGTGCGGTCTCCGCGTCTCCGAGCCGCTCATGCGCCTGGGCGAGGAGAACCTTCCCTTCGACGGTCCCCGGGCGCATGTCGCACAGCTTGCGCAGTGGCGCGAGTGCCCCCTGGGCGTCGCCCCTGCGAAGCCGCCAACGCCCCCGCTCGAGGTGGATGTCACCCATCCGGAAGTACCCGTCACGCGCTTCGGCCTCGTCGAGGAGCAGCTCTCCCTGCTCCGTGTGTCCAGCCCCGAGGCAGGCCACGCCCATCACGAACAACGTGGTGGCGTCCTCGTCGCCGGCCTCGAGGTTCGGCTTCAGCACATCGATCGAGTCCTTGTACGCACGGCGTTCGACCAGCAGCATCGCCAGCTCGAGCCGGGCGCGTCGGTCGTTCGGATTGAGCGACAGCGTTCGTCGAAGCTGCGAGGCGCGCGTCCAGCGGCGGAGGAATCGGAACGGATCCGGGAGGATGCCGAGCGTGAAACGGTCGACGAGCCACCAGGCCACGAGGAGGATCGCCAGCGAGACGATCGGGTTGCCGGTGACGGCGGTGAGAAGAATCCACTGAATCCACTTCATCGAATGGCGGCCCTCAGCTCCTGCTGCTCGCCCTCTCGCAAACCAAGCTTCGAAGGCCGTGTCAAACCGGGCGTTGAAACAGGGGCAGGGGGCTCCGCCAACTCCGGGGTGCCGACCAGCATTCCTACGTTGAAGGGGATGGACCGGACCTCCTGCGAACACAAGATGAGCTGGCACGCCACGTGGGCGCTCGCGGTCGGCGGGATGATCGGCGGCGGCATCTATACGCTGGCCGGAGTCATCCTCGGCGTGGCGGGGCCACTCGCCTGGTTGAGCCTCCTGCTCGGGAGCGTGATCGCGCTGCTGACGGTTCGAAGCTACGCCGCGCTGACGCTCGAGATCGCGCAGGAAGGGGTCCCGTTCTCGTTCCTCCTGAAGAAGGGGCGCTATCGCACCGCGACGGTCACGGTGTGGTGGCTGCTGCTGGTCTACGTGCTGGCGATGTCGGTCTACGCGTTCACGTTCAGCCAATACGTCGGGCGAGCGCTCGGCATCCCCCCGTCGAGCGTAGCCCTGCTGGTCGTAGGCATCATCACCGCACTCGCCGTGGTGAACCTGTGCGGACTCCAGGTTCCGGCGGGCGTTCAGATCGTCGCGGTCTGGGTGGAGCTCTCCATCCTCGGCGTCCTGGCGCTGATCGGGTTCCTGCGCTGGAACCCGGAGAACCTGGTCTCGGGGGTTCCGTCGGGGAGCTTCGCCGGGGTGATCGCCGGCATGGCCGCGACGTTCATTGCCTTCGAAGGTTTCGAGATGATCGCGTACGACGTCCGCGAGCTCCGCCACCCGCGTCGCGCGCTGAAGACGGCGCTCCCCGCGGCGATCCTCACCGTGGCGGCGGCGTATTCTCTCGTCACGCTCGGGGCCGCTTCGCTCGTGGGGGCCGGTGAGCTCGCCGAGCAGAAGGAGAATGCGCTCGCGATCGCGGGATCCGAGGCGGCGGGCGTGGCGGGCCTGGTGGTCGTCACCATCGCGGCCTGCGCCTCGGCGGCATCGGCGATCAACGCGACCCTCTTCTCCGTAGCCCGCCTCGCGAGGTCCGCGGCCGAGAGTCGGCTCATTCCCGGCTTCTTCGCCCGCACCAACCGGAACCGGTGCCCCTATTGGGGCGTCCTGATTCTCGGCGTGGCCACTGCCGTGCTCTCGGCCATCGCCTCGCTCGAGCCACTGGTGCAGTCCGCGAGTCTGGCCTTCCTCCTCCTGTTTGCCTTCGTGAACACGCTCGCGTTCATCGAGAGCAGGGCGAAGAACCTGCTCTCCCTGCTGGGCGCAATCGCCTCTTCTGGTGCGGCCGTGGTCGTCGGACGCAGCCTCGCCCTCCATCACCGGATCGCGTTGCTGGGCTTCGCGGCCGCGTGCGTGCTCAGTGTGCTCGGCTACGTGCTGATGATGCTGCGGCGACGGGCGCGCGGCGAGCCTCCACTCCGCAGAGACCCACGGGTGCAGAAGAGACGCGAGCTCACTGTGCCCGGGCTGAGGGAGCGCAGGACCTGAAGTCTCCGTAGCCGCCGGTCCCTTGGCGCTCGGCCGGGCAGCCGGCGCCTGCTGTCCTTCCCGGGAGGAGTGTCTACCCGTTGAGCTGAAGGAGGCAATCCATGGCGGAACTCACCGAACGAAGGGTGCCAGGCGCGGTTCAACCTGTAGGCCGCACCACGACGCTGGACTATCAGGCTTTCCGAATCCTGCACGTCGCGTTCATCGTCGCGCCGACGATCGCAGGGCTCGACAAGTTCTTCTATCTGCTGACGGACTGGTCCCGTTACCTGGCGCCACCGCTCGCATCGGCCTTCGGTGCGCGGCCGTTCATGTACGTCGTCGGCGTGATCGAGATCGCGGCCGGCCTCCTCGTAGCGGTGAAGCCGAAGATCGGCGCCTACGTCGTCGCTGCCTGGCTCTTCGGCATCATCTGCAACCTCGTGTGGTTGAGCGCGCTCGTGCCGGGCAACTATCTGGACATCGCCCTGCGTGACTTCGGGCTCATGCTCGGAGCCCTGGCGCTGGGTCGACTGGCGGAGGCCCACGAGCGCGGCGAGCACGGCACGGTCGCGCCCCGGCGCGTGACCTGAGTCGGTCCGCTACGCGTCGAGCGTCTTCAGCAGTGCGAAGTACGTCGCGCGCGGAGCGGTCAGCGGATCGGCGAAGAGCTTGCGGATGAACGCTCGGGTCACGCGCTTCTCCTCGAACGCGCGGTGCAGGCGGTGCCCGAGCAGGTAGCCGAGGCCGTGGCTCACGGCATGGAACAGGCGGTCCTGGCGCAGCGGCACGAGCTTGGCTGCTTCGTCGGGGCCTTCGGTTTCGGCGGCCTTGTGGGCCAGGAGGAAGGCCGCAATCTGCCGCTCTTCGCCCTTCTTCCGGCTGAAGGTCTCGGACCAGTCGGCGATCTCCTCGCAGCGCCGACGGGGGTTCACCAGCCGTGAGCCGAAGAACCCGAGCGCCTCCTCCATGCAGCGCGCGTAGAACGCGTCGGAGGCCCGGCGAGGCGCGTCCAGCGCGTCGCCGATGGCGCAGTGGCGCACGAAGTGGGCGGTCTCCTCGGCGGCGTGGTTGAGCGACATCGACGCGAGCCAGAGCATCCGCGCGCGTGGCAGGTAGTAGCTCTCGCGCGCGAGGATCTGCTTGCGGATCTGCTCCAGCTCCCGTCGAACGAACCGACCCCGCGCCTGCGCGCGTTGGAGGAAGTCCGAATCTGCCGGCGTGGCGATCTCCACGTCCTCGACGAACCCGCGCACGTCGACGCCGACGAACCGCCCGATCAGCTCCGCCATCTGCCGGAACCGCTCGCCGGCGCTGTCCTCGACCAGCGGCGCGTCGCCAGACTCCGCCTCGAGGTAGTCGAGGAAGGTCTGCTGGCTCACCAGCGGAGAAGTGTGGATGAGGCAGAGCTCGCCGTCTCGGATGCGGACCGCTTCGGTGCTGTCGACGCGACCGCGGCGCGCCAGCGACCACCAGAGCTCTTCGCAGTTCTGATAGACGACGAGCGGTCGTCGCTCAACGGCGCCGAGGCGGCGCGCGACCTCCGCGGGCAGGTGCGGCGGCGCCACGTGGAACTGGCCCACCAGGGCGAGCACCAGAGGTCTGTCTTCGGCGCGCGCGATGGCCGCGATCCGGGAGGCGGCGTAGACGTCCCGTCGCGCGAGCGAGCTCGGACCCGACGCGCGCTTGTCGATCGCCACCACCTCGAGTCCTCGCTCGCGGGCGAAGGCGAAGACCGGGGAGAACCCGGGCCAGATGTCGAAGCCGCCGCTGTACGGGTGGCCGATCCGGGTGAGGAACGCGCGCTCTCCCAACTTCCCGGCCATGAACGCGTCGAGCGCAGCCTGGTGCCGGCCTTCGACGAACTCGACCGCGAGCACCACCCGTCGCCCGCTGCGGCAGGCCTCCTCCGCGAGTCGTACGTAGTTCTTCTGCGACGATCGCAGCGTGTGGTAGTCGCCCACGTACACCACGTCCGCCTTCGCCACCCCGTCGTGCACCTGCTGGAGGCTGATGGCCCGCTGGTACGTCCGCGTGCGCCGGCGGTACCGCGCCTCATAAGCGCGGAAGGCGGGGGAACCTCCTTCGACGGCGCGGGCGATGAGGGCCTTCTGGCTCCTGAAGAGCGACAGTTGCAGGGTCAGCGACGTGCGCATGGAGGCGGGGTCCACGGTGTCACGTGCCCCGGGTGGCCGCAAAAAATCTCTCGGTGCTAGGCTCCCGTTCGCCTTTGAATCCTTCAACCGCTCGATGCCTTGCCTGGTGTGCTGTGGGGCTGCACCTCCTCGGAGGTGCCGCGTCGGCGGACACGCGTGCGGCGCTGCTGCACACCGCGCCGACGCAGGCGGCTCCCGGAGAAGCCCTCGAGGTCGAGGGCTCGCTCGTCGGCGGCTCTCGGCTGTCGAAGGTGGAGATCCGCTTTCGCGGTCCGGGCGGCGACTACCAGAGCGCCCCGATGGAGCTGCAGTACGGGGACCTCTACCGGGGCTACATCCCGGCCGCCCAGATGACTCCGCCCGGCGTCGAGTACTACGTCGAAGGAACGCTGAAGACGAACGGTCGGCGGATCGCGCTGTACATGGCGGCGCCGGCGCCCGCCCGGGTGTTCGTGCTGGGAGTGCCGTCGGAGCCTCCTGGCCCACAGGTTGGGACCGGCGACGACCTCGGACATGCGGACGGCGGTGGCTCCGCCGAGCTGCGGACGCTCGCCAGCGCCGGACCTCCGAGCCCGTCACGCCCGGAGCTGGAGGACGACCTGGCGCTGTTCGGAGCGCTCGACGAGGTTGCGCTCGCCAGCCGCCACGACCGCAGGGCCTCGCGGAATCCGGCGATGACCTTCACCTGGTCGCGTGAGGAGATTCAGGCCCTGGGGGCTCGCTCGGTGTACGACGTGCTCGATGCCACCTCAGGATTGACGGTCAGTCGAGACGTTCAGGGCTTCCACCGGACTGCGGTGCGCGGCGTCCGAAGCGACCCCGAGCTGCTCTTCCTGCTCAATGGGCACCCGCTCAACAATGCGTATGACGGGCGCGCCCTCGCGAACCTGCCGGTGGAGAACGTCGAGCGGATCGAGGTTCTTCGCGGCCCGGGGGCGCTGCGGTACGGGCAGACCGGCTTTCTCGGCGTGGTGAACATCGTCACCGTCGGAGAGAAGGACGTCCTCCGGGCCTCCGCTTCGGCGGGATCCTTCGACACCTTCGACGGACACCTCGGGATCGCGCACCGCATCGGCAACACGCGGCTGACGTTGGACGCGGACGTGCTCAATCAGACCGGGTACCAGAAGCCGGTACTGGAGGACGCGATCCAGTCGGTGCGACGCGCGCAGGATCTCCGCGGCGAGCTGGAGCCGGCGGGCCACACCCAGGACGCTCGAAGACTGATCAACGTGGGCGCCGGGGCATCATTCGAGTCCGAAGCCGCCGGCCGCGTGGGCGCCTCGCTCCGCTTTCTCCGCGAGGATCGCACGGCGCTGATCGGTCTGTTCGACGCGGTGAGCGACACCTCCGCGCTCGGGTGGCAGGTGGTCCTGGCGGACGTCTCCTGGCGGAAGATGCTCACCTCCCGGTCGCGACTGAGCGCGCGCGCGTACTTCGACCAGCAGTCGATGGAGCGCGACTTCCAGCTCGCGCCCGTTGGCTACTCCGACGGAAGTGCGGTGTTCGACCGGGGCCTGTTCGAACGCACCGACATTGGCACGTACAGCTTCGGCCTGGACGCCGCCATGGACATCGAGTTGCTCGACACCAACCGACTGTCCATCGGGCTCTCCGCAGGACAGGACGCACTGATCGGGTACAGCTACAGCCTGAATCGGCGTCTCGACGGGAGCTACCTGGGCGACCACTACGAGCGACCGTCCATCGGGGACGCAGCGCTTCCGTTTCCGACCGAGCTGGGCGACGGCGCCGTGGCCTCGCGCTTCCGGCTGGGGGCCTTCGCACAAGATGAGTGGAGGGTGATCGACCAGGTCACGCTGTCGTTCGGGATCCGCCTCGATGTGGTGCAGCTTCCGACCGTGGACGCGGAGAACCAGGTCACCGGAAGGGCGTGGGTGCCGAGCCTCAATCCGCGCGTCGGCGTCGTCTGGGCGCCGACCGAATCGCTCCTGTTGAAGCTCGGCTACGCGCGCGGGTTCCGTTCGCCCACGATCCAGGAGCTGGCGGAGGTCGTCCCGAGCACCGGGTTCAACCAGGGCCGGTTCGAAGGGAACCCGGCGCTCGACCCGGCGACGGTCGATGCCTTCGAGGCCGGCGCGGACTGGCTCCAATCGGTGGGCGAAGCGCACCTGCGCCTACGGGGAAACCTCTTCTACGAGAGCTTCGGAAATCCCATTGCTCCGGTCGACGACAGCGGGAGCGTGTTCCCCGTCCGAAACCGCGTGGGGGTCCGCATCTTCGGCGCCGAAGGTGAAGTGGACCTGGAGGTTTCGCCCCGCGCCAGGACCTGGGTCAACGCGAGCTGGTTCCGTGCGCACGATCTCGAAGCGGCGGACAGCGCGGAGTTGCTGACGGACCTCCCCCAGATACGGCTCAACGCCGGGCTGTCGATGCCGATTGGGAGCTTCCTGAACCTCGACCTGATCGCGCGGGTGGGCGCGGAGCGCCGGAACAACGCGCGGTCGAAGCTGGAGTACCTGCGGCGGTACCGGCTGCCTTCGTACACGCTCATCACCGCGCAGCTGCGCACCGAACTCATCGCCCGGCATCTGCAGCTCGCGCTCGTCGGACACAACCTGCTCGATCAGGCGTACGCGGACGACGTGCCCCGGCCGGATCGCATGCCCGGCATGGTTCCTCGCGAGGGCCTCTCCGGGTTCCTCACCCTGAGGGCGTTCTATTGATGACGACGCGCATGGGCCTCTGGAGTCGGACGATCATCGGAGCCGCCGCGTTCGCGCTGGGCGGATGCCTCTCGTACAACGAGCCCTGCCAGGGACTCGTCGACGGCGCGGAGGACGTCATCGGTCATCTGAGCGACGATGTGTTCCTCGACAAGCCCAATGCCCGGCACGCGAACCACGCGATCGGCCTCATCGCCGCGGAGGCGTTCATCGGCGCGTTCACGGACAGCGACAAGCCGGCACAGCTGGGCATCTTCAACGGCGGGGCCATCCGTGACGAAGGCGGCGTCGAAGGAGCGGACGGCCAGTGCATCACCCGGAATCGCATCGAGGCGGGACCGGTGACACGCGGCGAGCTCCACCAGATCCTGTTCTTCGACAACGTGGTCTACGCGACCGACCTCACCGAGCAGGAGCTCTTCGCGGTGATGGAGCATTCCGTCGCTGAGCTGAGCCGGAAGGGGACGCAGATCACCTTTCCTTCGGGGCGGTTCCTGCAACTCGCCGGAGGACGCGTGACGGTGAACTGCTCGCTGCCCGTCGGCGCGCGGATCGAGGCGCTGGAGGTCGCCGGCGAGGTTCTCAGCCGGACGGGCACGCGGGCCTTCCGGGTGGCGATGTCCGAGTTCCTGCTGCGCGGAGGAGACGGCTACGACATGTTGGCGGTTGCGTCGCAGGACGCGTCGCGAGACCTGCGGCAGGCGCAGGTCGAGGGCGGCATAGACAACCGCATCGTCGCGGCCTGGATGAAGCGAACGTACGGCGTGGAAGCGTCGGCATTCCGGGTCGAGCAGCTCCCGAAGATGGGGTGCGCGGCGGACGCTGCTTCGTGTCTGGCGCCGATCACCTTGCGAGAGTGCGCCGAGCCTCCGGACCCGAACTGACGGATGCAACAAAGCCGGGTCCGCCACTCCGAATCGAAGGGCAGCCCGGCCTCGTTTGCACGGTACGGCTGACTACGTGCGGGGCGTCGTCGGCGTCGTCACCGACATCGCAGGCGGTCCGAGGACGTCGTTCACCGACGGCATCCGCTTGATGTCGGCTCGGGCGACCTTCCATGCCTGCTGGACGACCCAGGACAGCGACCGATCCTGACGGGTCGCCTCGCGCTGGATCTCGAGCAGCATGTCCTCGGGGAAGTAGAGAGATTGCTTGCGGTGATCAGTCGTGGACAAGGACTACTCCTCGCGGCGATCGGGCAGTTCGTCGCCGGTGACGTCGTTCACTGCAGGGAACGACTTGATGCGCTCACGCGCGATCTTCCACGCCTGCTGGACCACCCACGAGAGCGAGCGATCCTGACGGTTCGCCTCCTCCTGGATCTCCTTCAGCATGTCCTCGGGGAAGTAAAGGGATTGCTTGCGCTTATCGGTGCCAGCCATTTCGTCTCCGGCGAAGTTCGGGTCGTCGCGACCTGAACAATTCGGCGTGGTTATCCGACAGTTGGCAACTCAGGTCAACGGTTTGGGCACCCTGTTTACGGCGCACGTACCTCCACCCAGCAGGCAGATGTGCGGCTGCGTGCTCTGTTAGACTTACTCGCGCCGATGACCTCACGACTCCTCGTTCTGGGCACCCTCGCCGTATTCGGTGCCGTCTTCCCCGGTTGCCGCAACGACAACGTGCGGGCAGTCCCTCCGGATCTCGCCGTGTCACCCGCGCAGCTCGCCTTCGGCAAGGTCAAGGCGGGTGGACAGGCCGAGCTTCCGTTGAAATTGGCCTCCCAATCGCAGGCGGCGGTGACCCTCCACAAGCTGTCGCTCCGCGACGGGAACGCGCCGGGCGGCGCCACGGCGTTCGAGATCCTCGACCCGCCGAACGAGGTGGCCCGCCAGTCGGAGGCGTCGGTGCGCCTTCGCTTCAGGCCCGAGGCGATCCAGGCCTACGGGGCCATCCTGGTGATCGAGAGCGACGACGCGGACCAGCCCACGATGGAGGTTGCGATCACCGGCGAAGGCGCGGACCCCGTGCTCAGCGTCCTTCCGGATTGCTCGCAGACGCGGCGGTGCAACGGGACAGTCACGCTCGACCCGCCCGCGATCGACTTCGGCGAAGAGCCCGTCCAGCGCGCGGTGGAGCTCCCCGCGACGGAGCTTCCCTCGGTGACGATGGTGAACGAGGGCGAGGTGGAGTTGATCGTCACCGCGCTGTCCCTCGAAGGCCCGGACTCGGCGGCGTTCTCGTTCGTGGGGAACTCGACGCTGCCGCACCGGCTTCCGGACGGAACGCCCGCGTTGATCCTCGGGCCGGGCGAAGGGCAGGGGGTCCCGCTCCGCTTCAAGCCGACGTCGGAGGCACAGGAGACCTATGCGGCCGAGGTGGTGATCCGCTCGGATGACCCTGCCCACGCCGAAGTGCGGGTGCAGCTCACCGGCCAGCTCGGAGACAACCTCCCGCCGCAGGTGTGCGCCAACATCGTACGTGTGGCGCATTTCCAGGACGTCACCCAGTCGTATGACACCCGGCAGCACTGGGACGACGCGCAGACCGCGCTCTACGACTTCACGACGGCCCGGGAGATCCGGCCGAAGTCGACGGTGAGCTTTTCGGCCCTCTCCAACGCGGCCGACGCGCGCGCCTGCACGACGGACCCGGAGGATCAGCGCCAGGGGCTGATGTTCCAGTGGAGCCTGACGAAGGTACCGGTGGGCGCGGAGAACCTCACGCTCGCAAACGCGAACACGCCGACCCCGAGCCTCACGCCCGTGGCGACCGGCGAATACGAGGTGCAGTTGACCGTGACGGACGCGCAGGGACACTCGACCAGCATCCCCCTCCGGTTCGTCGTCGCCCGTCGGGAGGACCTGGTGGTGCAGCTCTCGTGGAACGGCGACAGCAGGGCGTTCTCAGGCGTGGACTTCGACCTTCACCTGGTCCGGCCGACGGCCGTGCAGAGCGCGGCGCCGTTCAGCGGCGCGTTCGACTGGTTCGGTGGGCCGGGCAAGACCTCCGGCGACATGAGCGGCTACGGCCAGGAGATCTACGAGCGCTACAAAGCGGAGGGCTTCAACTTCGATTGGGGTCAGACGGGCACCGCGGACGATCCGCGCCAGAATCTCGACGATACCGGCTCGAGCGACCTGATCGAGAACATCTCGCTGAACTACCCGGAGAACGATCCAGCCTGCGCGACCGCGGACTGCACCTACAAGGTGTTCGTCCACTACTTTGGCGATGGGCGGATGCACTCCAGTCCGCAGAGCTGCAACGTTTCCGGGTGCCTCGACGGGGAGGCCTGTGGCTGCCCCGCCGGACTCCGGTGCGTCGCGGATGACGCGCTGGCCCAGGCAGCCTCCGGTGCGGGCAAGTGCTACCGGCCGCCCGAGCCGGTCGTTCGGCTCTTCTTCAAGGGAAGCCCTATCC
>JBAWAM010000277.1:0-18602 GCA_049589315.1 Myxococcaceae bacterium | reverse complement strand
GTCCCGGAGGCCGGCGGAACGAGCGTTGGCAGCGCGCCTGCCTGAGCCTGCCCGAACGCCAGCGGCTGGGTGTTCAGCGGCGCGATCCCCAGCGGCAGCGTACCCGCGGGGTACGAGGGATCTACGGCGCCCCCGATGAGCGGGCGAGGCGAGCCCTGCAGGGCTGCGATCCCCTGCGGCAGTGAACCCGCGGGAGACGAGGGGTCCACCGCACCACCGATGAGCGGCGCCGGGCCATTCTGTTCGACATCGACGCCCTGAATGAGCGTCTGCGCGGGCGCGCTGTTGAGCGGGCGCGGTGTGGCGATGAGGGCCACCGGCAGCAACGGAACGAGATCGCCCGCCGCAGGCGACCGCGCCGCCTCCCGGAACTCCGGCGCCCTCAATCCGAAGGGATCGTTGCCGATGTCCTCCGGATTGAGCGGCGACACCGTGGGGACGTAGCGGGCCGAGGGCACCGAGTGGCTCTGCACCTCGATCTCGACGTCCTCGTAGACCAGCATCAGGAAGCCGTTCGGGCTCACGTCCCGCGGAAGCTGAGGCAGCAGTACCAGCAGCTCCAGATCACCGGCGCGCGCGTTGCGCATCCTCCGGTGCGTGTCGTCGTCGGCATGAACGCCGGTCGTGAGCGCAAAGACCTGCAATGGAGCGTCCTCCGCGACGACGCGTCCATTGAGCTCGACGCGCGCAGTGCCGAGCAGCGAGAACGCGGAGACCGCCGCGGGCGCGCCCCTGAACGGCTGCCCCGTCCTCCCGAAGACCAGCTCACCGACGCGAACACCGCCTCCGACCGGATTCTGCGGCTGTCCGACCGATTGAGAGGTGATGCGCCAGATGTCAACGCCGACCCGGGCCGTCGCGCTCATTGTCGCTGCATCGCCGACCGGCGCATCCCGTTGATCGACCCTGTCGATCACCTGGACCGAGGCCTGGCCCAGCGCATCGACGAAGCTCTCCGCCGTGGGATCGCCCCCCGTGGCGACGAAGGCGCGCGGTGTGCTGGTGCGCGCCGAGGCCTCCACGGGCACGGGCCCGGGCTCCTGCGCCGGAGCCGGCAGTGTCTCCACCGCGCGGGGCGGAGGGGACGCCGGTGGCGCCTGTTCCGAGTGCTGGATGAAGATCTCCACCGGCTCGGAGTCCCCGTCCGCATCCGAGTGCTGGATGAAGACCTCGACGTCCCCATCGGACTCCGACTGCACGGCGCCTGCAGCCGCGAGAAGACACGCCATGACCACGCCGCTCGCCATCGCCCAACCCCCGCGGGCAAGTTAGGCACCGGGCGCTGGCCGGCAAGCATACACATACACGTCGGGCCCCGGCTCCTGGAGGAGCGCGAGGCCCGAGGCAAAAAAAACGTGTGACGAACTCAGACCAGGCCGCGCGCGCGGCGGATCTGCTCGATCGTCTTGTTGTATTCGATGTCGAACGCCGAGGTCCCCTCCTGAAGGTGCTTCAGGCGGGAACGCGCCTCCCGATCAATCTCCTCGTCCACGTCGAAGTGCTTCTTCATGATGACGTGGAACTTGCCGCGGAGGAGGTTGTCGGCGGAGAACACTTCTTCGACGTTCCGGCTGATGAGCAGGAATTCGATCATCTGATTGATGACGTATTCGATGCCCTCCTCGCCCATCTTGAAACCACGGACGTCCGCCATCTCGCGCTTGACCTGGTTGAACTTGCTCTGGTCATAGCCGCGACGCTCGAGTGCTTCACGCGTCGCCTGGTTCACACGCTCTTCGTTCGCCAGGTACTCACGCATGATCGCCGACATGTCCATTTCGGCGTCGGCGATTCGCATGGGCTCCACCTCGATGTCCCCATCGGCGGTGAGCTTCTGGATGATCTCGCGCGACACGATGGGAATCACCTTCGGATAGATCCGCATAAAGCCTTTCCTCGCCTGCAACCTACGGACGGTAAAAACGCGCGTCCGCTATAAATCACCCACGCGGGCAGTGCCAACGAAATTCCCGGTGATTTTCAATGCCTGCGAGCCCCTCCTCGCGAGAGTAAATCTAATCACCCACGCTCGGAGAGGGAGCCAGTTATTGGCGCATCTGCGTCTTCGAGTGACGCCTCCCGAACAGCATCATCCTCCGCCTCGACGAGGTCCTTCGAGCTCTCCGCATGGAGCCAACCATGGATGCGCTCCGCGATCGCGGGGCCGACCACCTCGGTGAGCTCCTCGATCGAGGCCTCGCGAATTCGCTTGAGCGAACCAAAGTGGCGAAGCAGCAGCTTCTTGCGGCCCTCCCCTACCCCGGGGATGTCCTCCAGCACGGACTTGAAGTTCCGACGGCGCATCAGCTTCTGCTGGTAGGTGATGGCGAACCGGTGCGCTTCGTCGCGCATCCTCGTGAGCACGAAGAGCTCGGTCGAGTTCTGGGCCAGGACGATGGGATCCTTCTGCCCCAGCACGAACACGCGCTCGGGGGAGCGGACCGTGGGGGCATCGGGATGCGGGACGTCCATCTCCCGGCTCTTGGCGAGGCCGACCACGTCGACCCGCCGCTCCAGCCCTGCGTCCTTCAGCGCCGCGTGCGCCGAGCCGAGCTGTCCCTTGCCGCCGTCGATGACCAGCAGGTCGGGGAGGTCGTCCTCCTTCGAGCCGCGACGCAGCCGTCGGCTGATCACCTCGTACATCGAGGCAAAGTCGTCCTGTCCCTCGAGCGACTTGATCCGGAAGTGCCGGTAGCGCGACTTGTCCACTTCGCCGTCGGTGACCGCGACCTGGGAGGCCACGATGCTGGCGCCCTGGAAGTGCGAGATGTCGAAGCACTCCATCCGCCGCGGCACCCGGGTCAGGTGCAACCGGTCGCGGAGCTTCTCCAGCACCGCCAGCGTCTCGTCGCGGTCCCGCTTGCGCTCGGCGAAGGACTGCTCGGCGTTCCGGGTGGCCATGCGGACGAGGTCCGTCTTGTCCCCGCGCTGGGGCACCATGATCCGCACGCGGTCCCCGCGCGTCTCCGTGAGGAGCTCCTCCAGGCCCTCGATGCCCTCGGGCTTGAGCGGGAGCAGGACCTCCTTCGGTACGAAGTTGCCGTTGCCGTAGTAGAGGTTCACAAACGACCCGATGAGCTCCTCGTCGGGGAACTCCTGGCCGGAGAACGGGAAGGCCTGGCCCCCGGTGATTCGCCCGTGCCGGACGTAGAGGACGTAGATGAGGAGCCGGTCGCCCTCGCGGTACAGGCCGAAGACATCCTGGTCGATCAGGTCGCCCACCGCGACGTGCTGACGCTCCAGGCTGCGTTCGATCGCGCGGAGCTGATCCCGGAGTCGGGCGGCCTCCTCGAAGCGGAGCACCTTCGCCGCCTCCTGCATCCGGAGCTTGATCCGCGCGACGAGCTCGTTGGCCTTGCCCTCGAGGAACAGCACCGCCTCCTGCGCGCTTCGGTGGTAGTCCTCGCGCGGCACCTCGTAGACGCAGGGCGCCGGACAGCGGCCGATCTGGTGCAACAGGCACGGCCGCTTGCGGTTGTGGAGCACGTGGTCCGAGCAGGTCCGGAGCTGGAAGTAGCGGTTGATGATCCGCAACGTCTCGCGGATGGAGCTCGCGCTGGAGTACGGGCCGAAATACAGCGCGCCGTCCTTCTCGATCCGGCGCACCACCTCGAGGCGCGGGTAGTCCTCGCGCATGTCGAGCCGCAGGCAGATGAAGTTCTTGTCGTCCCGCAGCTTCACGTTGAAGCGAGGCTGGTGCTTCTTGATCAGCTCGTTCTCGAGGAGCAGCGCCTCCTTCTCGTTCGTGACGACGACCGTCTCGATGTCTCCGAGGATGCGCTCGAGCAGCGGGACGAAGGCGCGGGTGTCCCCGCCCCGGTCGAAGTAAGAGCGGACCCGGTTGCGGAGGTTCACCGCCTTCCCGACGTAGATGATCTCGTCGGAGCGGTCCTTCATCAGGTACACGCCCGGCTCGGTGGGCAGGTTGGCGATCTTGTCCTGAAGGGCGGCGTTCATCGGGTCGGCCCTACTTCTTCTTTCGGTACCGGGACTGCCCACCGCGCTTCTTGGTGAGACCCGGCGACGTGCTCTCGCGCGACATCGCGCCCAGCGCGCTGCGCGAGGGCGCTCGCACGCCGACGTCCATCTCCTTGAGCGCGAGCACCTTGTCGCGCCACTCGGCGGCCTTCTCGAACTCCATCTCGTCCGCCGCGGCCTGCATGTTGGCAGAGTACTCCTTGAGGAGCTTCTGGATCTCAGCCCTGGTGAGGAGCTCCGGGCCCTCCTCGCCCGCGAGCAGCACGCCGTTCGGCAGCCGCTCGTTCGCATAGAGCGAGTCGGACAGGTCGAGGATGTTCTTCTTCACTGCGCGCGGGGTGATCCCGTGGACTTCGTTGTACTTGCGCTGGACCTCGCGGCGCCGGTCCGTCTCGTCGAGCGCCTGCTTCATCGAATCGGTGACGTGATCCGCGTACATGATCACCCGGCCGTTCAGGCTTCGCGCGGCGCGGCCGATCGTCTGGACCAGCGACACGCGCGAGCGGAGGAAGCCTTCCTTGTCCGCATCGAGGATCGCCACCAGCGAGACCTCCGGGATGTCCAGCCCCTCGCGCAGGAGATTGATGCCGACCAGCACGTCGAATACGCCCCGGCGCAGGTCGCGGATGATCTCGATCCGCTCGAGCGCGTCGATGTCCGAGTGCAGGTATCGAACCTTCACCCCGACGTCCGTGTAGTACTCGGTGAGGTCCTCCGCCATGCGCTTGGTCAGGGTGGTGACCAGCACGCGCTCCCCCGCCGCGGCGCGCTTGCGGATCTCCTCGAGCAGATCGTCGACCTGGTTCGACACCGGCCGGACCTCGACCTCCGGGTCCGTCAGGCCGGTGGGGCGGATGATCTGCTCCACCACCACGCCCTGGCTCTTCGACAGCTCGTACTCGGCGGGCGTGGCGGAGACGTAGATCGCCTGATTCGCCATCTGCTCGAACTCGGAGAACTTCAACGGCCGGTTGTCCACCGCCGAGGGGAGCCGGAAGCCGAACTCGACCAGCGTCTCCTTGCGCGAGCGGTCGCCGCGGAACATCGCGCCGATCTGGGGAATGGTCTGATGACTCTCGTCGATGAGGATCAGCAGATCCTTCGGGAAGTAGTCGATCAGGCACGGCGGCGGCTCACCCGGGGCCCGTCCGGAGAGGTGCCGCGAGTAGTTCTCGATGCCGTTGCAGAACCCCATCTGCTCGATCATCTCGAGGTCGAACAGGGCGCGCTGCTCGAGCCGCTGCGCCTCGACCAGCTTGTTCTGCGACTTCAGCTCGCGCAGCCGCTCCGCCAACTCGGCCTGGATGTTCCGGATGGCGATGGCGCGCTGCTCCGGCGCGGTCACGTAGTGGCTGCTGGGGAAGACGTCGATCTTGTCCAGCTCCTGCAGCCTCACGCCGCGGAGCGGGTCGAACTCGGTGATCTGCTCCACCTCATCGCCGAAGAACTCGATCCGGACCGCGCGATCCTCCTCGTAGGCCGGGAAGACCTCGACCACGTCGCCGCGGACACGGAACGTCCCGCGGTGGAAGTCGGCGTCGTTGCGGGTGTACTGCGCCTCGACCAGGCGGCGCATCAGGGTGTTCCGACCGAGCTCCTCACCCTTCGTCGCGGACACCGCCATCTCGACGTACGAACGCGCCGTGCCGAGGCCGTAGATGCAGGAGACCGAGGCGACGATCAGCACGTCGTTTCGCGTGCGGAGCGAGTGCGTGGCGGAGTGCCGCATCCGCTCGATCTCGTCGTTGATGGTCGAGTCCTTCTCGATGTACGTGTCCGACGACGGGACGTACGCCTCCGGCTGGTAGTAGTCGTAGTAGCTGACGAAGTACTCGACCGCGTTCTGGGGGAAGAGGTCCTTGAACTCCCCGTAGAGCTGGGCGGCCAGGGTCTTGTTGTGCGCGATGATCAACGTGGGGCGCTGAATGTTCGCCACCACGTTCGCCATGGTGAAGGTCTTTCCCGACCCGGTGACCCCCAGAAGCGTCTGGTGCCGGTCGCCGCGGAGGATGCCCTCCGTCAGCTCGGCGATGGCGCGCGGCTGGTCACCTTGCGGCTTGTGATCGGAGATCAGCTTGAAGTCAGGCATGGCCAGATCCGTTTAACACCGGGGTTGGAGGGTCCGCGTCCCGGAATGTGCGCCATCGCGCGGAAGGGCAGGCAGGCGCCGGAGCGCTGATGGCCCCCTTCCCTCTGCTGCCGGTTTCTGGTTGAAAGTGGACCCGTTCACGGAGGAGCGGGGGCAATGACGAGGATGAGGTCTGGACGGAGGGTGTGGGGCGCGCGGGCGATGCTCGCGCTGGCGGTGGGTCCTATCGCGTTTCCCGCGGCGGCAAGCGCCGACGGTGAATCCGGAGCGACCGCGGTCGTTGCCGTGGACGGATGTGCGGAGGGGACGACAGCGCCGCACGCGAACCAGCTTCGCGAGGCTCTCGGGCGGCTCGAAGGCGTGCAGATGCTCTCGCGCGACGACACCGTCGCCCGCCTCGGAGGATCCCCCCGGGGCTCGCTGGCTGACGCGGAGCGACTCCTCGCCAGCGCCCGGTTCGATTTCCTCGACCAGTCGGCCCACGACAGGGCCGAACGCACGCTCCTCACGGCGATCGAGGACCTGCGGACGCTGCCGCCGTCCGACGCGCGTTGGCAGGACCTGCGCGACGGCCAGACCCTGCTCGCGTACATGTACAGCCGCAAGGGTGACAAGGCGAAGGCGGAGGCGACCGTCTCGCGCGTCCTCGCCGTCGACCCGAAGTTCGAGCCGAGCATCGACCTCTACCCGCCCTCCTTCCGCACCTGGGTGGACGGCGTGCGGAAGAAGGTGGTGAAGGGGTCGACCGCGTCGCTGCGTGTCCAGACCCATCCCTCGGGTCGCCCGGTGGTGGTCGAAGGTCGCGTCGTCGGGAATGCGCCGACGACCGTGAAGCTTCCCGCCGGCTCCTGGCGCGTCGAAGCGGACTTCGGTACCGGCGGCTCCATTCCACGCACGGTTCAGCTCAACGACGCGGCCAACGTCGAGCTGTGGAAGAACTTCGAGGGCGCCGTCCACGCCGGCAGGGGCCCGTGCATCACCAGCGACGGCACCCGCGAAGGACGCCTGAGTTCGCTGGTCCGGCTGTCGGGGATTCTCGGCGCGGACCAGATGGTCGCGATTCGCGAGGAGGAGCCGAACCCGTACGAACGGTACATCGTCGCGGCACTGGTAGACGCCCGCACCGGACAGGAGCTGCGCGAGGGCAAGGTGAAGCTGGTGGACGGCCTCGCCTCCCGCGCGAGCTACGCCCGGCTCGCCGAATTCGTGTTCACCGGCTCGGCGAAGCCGCCCGTCCTGGTCGGACCGATCGCCTCCCAGCAGCCACCGACTCCACCTCCGGAGCCGCCGGCGTCGGTGACGCTGCCCGCCAGCGCCACGCCTTCAATCCAGGTCGCGAAGTCGGAGGCGCGGCCCGGGAATGGGCTGCGCATCGGCGGGTTCGTCGCGGGTGGAGCGGCCGTGCTCGGGCTCGGCGGCGGCGCGTGGTTCTGGTCCCAGGCGAACAGCGATCAGCAGGCGCTGAAGAAGCTCGAGACCGGTCAGGTCGGAAAGGCTCCGACCTACCACGAAGACGACAAGGCGCAGGTCGGCAGGCTGCAGCTCAGCTCCAAAGAGAACCAGACCAACGCAATGATCGCCGGCGGGGTCGGGCTCGCCGCCGCAGCGACCAGCGTGGTCCTGTTCATCCTTTCTGCCGACCACGCGCCCGCGCCGGACGCGACCTCGGTCCAGCCGACCGGGACCGGCGTGCAGGTGCGGTTCTAGCCAAGCACCTTCCACGTCGTGCCGGCGGGCGTGTCCATGATCTCCACGCCCATCGACTTCAGCTCCTCGCGCGTCCGATCCGCTTCGGCGAAGTTCTTCGCCTTCCGCGCGTCGGCGCGCTGGGTGATGAGCTGCTCGACCCGCGCTGAATCGATCCCCTTCTGCACCACCAGCCGGTCGCGGCGGCGCGACAGCCACGCCTGGGAGTCGTCGTCGAACAGACCGAGGACGGTCGACATCTTCCGCACGTCGTCCCGGAGCGCCTGCAGCGTGCGCCCCACCAGGGCCTTGTCCTTCACCGGGGGCTTCTCGAGCAGCTCGTTCATCTCGCCGAAGATCGCCGACACCGCCGCGAGCGCGCCCGCGACGTTGAAGTCGTCGTCCATCGCCGCCTCGAAGGCGGCGAGGTGGCGGTGCGGCTCGCCGTGGACCGGCCCCTTGCCGAAGTCCTTCCCGGAGACCCGCTCGTCCACCCGGCGGATCGTCTCGTAGAAGTACTCCATCCGCGCCTCCGAGTCGGAGAGCGACTTCTCGCTGAAGGAGAGCGGGTTGCGGTAGTGCGTCGAGAGGAAGAACAGCCGCAGCCCCTCGGGATCGACCCGGGAGAGCGCGTCGCGCAGGCGCACCACATTGCCCAGGCTCTTGGACATCTTGGCCCCCTCGAGGTCGAGGAAGCCGCAGTGCATCCAATAGCGGCAGAACGTCAGGTGGGTGGCCGCCTCGCTCTGCGCGATCTCGTTCTCGTGATGCGGGAAGATCAGGTCCAGCCCGCCGCCGTGCAGGTCGAAGTCCGGGCCGAGGTACTTCATGCTCATCGCCGAGCACTCGATGTGCCACCCCGGTCGGCCCTTCCCCCACGGGCTGTCCCACGCTGGCTCTCCCGGCTTCGCCGCCTTCCACAGGGCGAAGTCGAGCGGCTCGCGCTTCTGCTCACCGGGCTGCACCCGCTCACCCGCGCGGAGGTCCTCGAGGTTCCGCCTGGAGAGCCTGGCGTACTCGGGGTACCGGCTCACCTGGAAGTACACGTCGCCCTGAGACGCGTAGGCGACCCCGTTGTCCACCAGCTTCTGGACGAGCGCGATGATCTCCGGGATGTGCTCGGAGACCTTCGGCGAAACGTCCGGCTCGAGCAGGTGCAGCGCTTTGGCGTCCTCGTGGAACGCGTCGATGAACCGCTGGGCGAGCGCGGTGGCGGCCTCGCCGGTCTCCTTCGCCGCGTTGATGATCTTGTCATCGACGTCGGTGAAGTTGCGGACGTAGTCGACCTTGTAGCCGCGGTAGCGGAGGTACCGGACGACGACGTCGAACGAAGTGAACGTGCGCGCGTTGCCGATGTGGACGTAGCTGTAGACCGTCGGACCGCAGACGTAGACCCGGATGCGCCCGGGCTCACGGGGGATGAGCGGCTCCTTCTTCGCGTTCAACGTGTTGTAGACCGTGATCTGCGGCTCAGCCACCTCGACGTCCTCCTCGGGCGAAGGCGGCACTCTATGGGTAGAGCGCACCTTCGGCTACTCCCGGATGAAGTGCAGTCAACATGTCCTTGACCAGGACACTGGATAGAGGACGTTCCGAACCAGGGCGGATTCGCCTCCCCTTCAGCCTCGTGTATTCTCGCAACTTTCATTACCTTCTACCGAGAACCCGGTTGGCCGCGAGTTTGCTTCTGGAGATCCCACCATGGCGCCTCCCCACCCGAAGAATCCGAACCGTCCCAGGCCGGCAGCCGCTGACGCGCCGCGTCGGCGGCCGGCAACGGTGGAGCTTCCG
This sequence comes from Myxococcaceae bacterium, assembly GCA_049589315.1. Classification (GTDB taxonomy): domain Bacteria; phylum Myxococcota; class Myxococcia; order Myxococcales; family Myxococcaceae; genus JBAWAM01. Next base: position 9,058 of record JBAWAM010000277.1, on the reverse strand, counting down.
TCCCCGGGACGCCGCCAACCCGTAGAGGAGGCGATTCCGACCACCATCTACTCGGTGAGCCACGACGAGGAGCTCCCTCCCACCTGGGACGCGGAGCAGATCTCGGAGCCGGGCTACCGGCCTGCATACCTGTACGTCGAGAAGGGCCCCGGACAGGGACAGCTCCTCCCGGTGAGGCAGGGCGCGCTCGTGATCGGCCGCGCGTCCGTTTCGGAGCTGCGCCTGCAGCATCCGTCGGTGAGCCGGCGGCACGCGCAGCTCACCCGCCTCGGCGAGCGCTTCTACCTGAAGGACCTGGGCAGCCAGAACGGCACGATCGTCAACAAGATCCGGATCGAGACCGAGATCGAGGTCTACCCGGGCGATTTCATCACGATCGGTACGGCCCAGCTCAAACTTCGCGGTGCGTCGGACCGCATCTCACCGGAGACCCAGCAGCAGATCCGGAAGGTCCAGACGGCAAAGCGGAAGGCCGTCGCCGCGCCCCCTTCCCCTCCCCAGAAATCCGCGCGCACCAACGTCGTCGCGGTGGCAGCGGCCTGCACGGCGATCGGCTTTGGCCTGGCGGCTCTGGCCTTTGCCGCCCTCGAATACACCCAGGACGCGTCGCCTCGAGTCACGGCGGTCTCGCACCCGGAAGAGGTCGTGGCCTCCGAGCCGGCAGTCGACGCGAAGACCGAAATCCCCACGCCTGCGCGTGAGGAGGCGGCGAAGCCCGAGCCGAAGAAGGTGGTGGCTGCCTCACCTCGCGCCGAAACGAAGTCGGCGCCGGACCACACGGCGATCATCGCCCGGTACGCGGACGGAGACGTCTCCGGAGCCATCACCCTCGCGAAGGCGGGCGGTGCGCCGGAGCTCGTCGAGAAACTCACCGCGTTCCAGTCCGCGCACGTCCAGGCCGAGGAGGCGGTGAAGGCCGGGAACGGCAAGCTCGCGATCGGCGGCTACGAACGCGCCCTTGCGGTCGACGCAGAGCTCTCCGGCGGATGGGGCAAACAGGGCCCGGTGCTCTCGAAGAAGCTGGGCGACCTCTACACGCAGGCCGGGCAGTCCCTTCGAACCTCGGATCCCGAAGGTGCGCTGAATGCCTTCCAGAAGGCGCTCAAGTACACGCCGAACAACGAGACCGCGAAGAGCGAGCTCGCGATGCTGGAAGAGGCGGACCCCGGGTCGGCAGAGGATGACGTGGCGGAAGACGCGGTCACCGAGGACGCGGTCGAAGAGGATCAGGTCGAGGTCGCCCCCAGACCCAGGCCCACGCCCACGCCGCGCCCGGCCAAACGCAAGGCCGCGATCGCCGATACCTGGGACGACGGCGAAGCCGCCGAGGACACCGAAGACGTGGCCGCGGGCGCGAAGCCGAAGAAGGACGCGCGGATCGACGCGATCGAGGACGCCTGGAACGACTAGCGGTTCACGCGGGCGGCGAGCCGGAGGGCGAGGTCGCGCGCAAAGAACCAGCCGTTGGCCAGGATGAAGATCCCGAGAAAGCCCATCAGCATGGCGCCGCCGCGATCGTCGCCCGGCGACTCCTCGGCGATGAGCAGCCACAGCTTGCCGTCCTGGGGCGTCACGCCGCTGGCCGAACTCAGGAGCGCGAACCCCTGCTGGTACTTCGAGGCATCCGCTTCGCTCAGCAGTCGCCCGCGCACACCGAAAGGGCGCTGATCCGGCTGCGGCGCGGGGAGGCGCGGATCCCAATCCTCGTTGGGCAGCGCCTCCCGCTTCACCAGGATGGGCGTTCCCTGCAGGCCGACGACCACGAACACCTGATCGCCGTCCGTCAGGAACGCGCCACGGGTGGTCGGCACGCCGTGGATCTGCGCGTATCGGTTCGTGACGAGCCGGTCGAAGTGGTAGCCATCCTCGGTCCCGAGCGTGATCGGCTGGCGGGACGAGAAGAAGTACGCGACGTCGGCGCGCTGCATCCAAAGGAGCGCCACCGCCATCAAGATGGCGGCGAGGGCGGTGGGCCAGCGGATCCCGAAGCGGCGCCGCTGGACGCGCTTCTCCAATTCGGCGATGGCCGCCTCGCGTTCCTCGTACAGGGTGGGCTCTCGCTGCTCGGCGTTGTCTGGGTTGGCGCTCATCGAAACTGAAAAGCCCCGATCCGCGGGGGATCGGGGCTGGGAAAAAGGGATCCCCGAACGGGGAACGACGTCAGGCGAGATTGAAGATCGTCTTCAGGTCGGTCTCGATCTGGTCCTCGGTGCAACCCTTGGCCAGTGAGAGCTCCTTGATCAGCAGCGAGCGGGCCGTATCCAGCATCTTGCGCTCGCCGAACGAGAGGTCCTTGTCGCCCTTGAGGAGATACAGGTCGCGCAGCACCTCGGCGATCTCGAACACCGAGCCGGTCTTGATCTTCTCCATGTACTCCCGGTACCGCCGGTTCCAGGTGGTGGAGTCGACCGAAATGTCCTTCTCCCGGAGGATGGCGTAGACCTGCTTCACGTCGTCCTCGCTGATGATCTCGCGAAGTCCGACCGAGCCGACCTTGTTGATGGGGATCATGATGCGCATCCCGTTCTCCAGGATGCGGAGCACGTAGAAGGACTGCCGCTGGCCGGCAACCTCGGTGTGCTCGATGCCCATCACCTCACCGACGCCCTGCCCGGGGTACACCGCCTTGTCACCGGTCTTGAAGCTGGTCTGCACTTCGGACTGCCTCCTTCGCGTTCTCGTCCCTGCCCCTGAGAAACGACGCGTCGCTTACCATAACTTACATCGCTTCGCAATCATTCGGGGTTGACCCCCTGATGTACGGCCCAGTAGGGTGCTGTGTTTCGGTACGACGTGGGGTTGGTGGGTTGGGGGGAGGTGGATTGTGGATCGTCGTCTGTCCTGGTTCGACCTGGGCGCTCGGCCTGCGGTCTTCCCAGCGCTGTTCCTCGCGCTGGGAGCGTGCCTGAGCCCAGAACTTCCGGACGCGCCGGGATTATTCCTCATTCCGGGCTTTCTGGCGACGTGCGCATCGCTCCTACTCGCCCCCCGCCCGGGCGCCCATGCAGGCCTGCTGCTCGGCTGTCTGCTCTGCGGAATCGGGCTTTCGACGCTCGCTGCGTCGACGGTTGTTCCCGCGCGGCTGGCGGACGGCGGTGAGGCGCGCCTGGAGGGGCGGCTCGAGGACGTCCTGCGGCTCCCGGATGGAACGGTGCGGATCGACCTGGCAGCGTCCCATGCGCCGGACGACGAGCCCTCCGGTGTCCGGTTCCGGGCGCGGCTCTACGCGCGGGGACGGGTACCCCGGCTCCATCCTGGGCAGCGGATCCAGGTGGTGGCTCGCCTCAAGCCCCTCGAGCCTCCGCTCAATCCGGGCCAGGCGGACTTCCGCTCCCGTCAACTGCGGCGAGGGCTGCTCTACGGCGGCGGGTTCGATCCCTCCGGGCTGGTGGTGCTCTCCCCTCCTTCCGCGCCCAGTCTCTGGATGGAGCGGGCCCGTACCGACCTGGCCAACTCCACCCGCGCGCTGGCCCCCTCTCCAGAGGCGGCCGCGCTCTACCTGACGCTGGCGGCCGGGTTGCGCGCAGACCTTGGAGACGATCTGGAGGAACGATTCTCCGCCAGCGGACTTGCCCACGTGCTCTCGGTGAGCGGGATCCACGTCGCCCTCCTGGCAGTGGTGCTCCTTCGAATACTCCGCTGGGTGGCGGTTCGGGTGTTTCCACTGGCCCGTCGATTCGATGCGCGGCGGATCGCAGCTCCGTCCGCCATCCCCTTCGTCTGGGCCTACGTCGCCTTCACCGGAAACCAGATGCCGGCGATTCGCTCCGCGGTGATGGCCAGCGCCGTGCTCCTGGGCATGGCCGTCTGGCGACGGGCGGATGGGATGAACGCGCTCGCACTCGCAGCGATTGCGCTCGTCGCGCTCGATCCTCCCAGCGTCGGCGATCTGTCCACCCAGCTCTCGTTCCTCGCGGTGGCCAGCCTGGTGATCGTCGCGCCCGCGCTCCGGGACGCCGTGCCCTTCGAGCCGCCCGATCCCCGGGAGAAGGGTTGGCGGCGATGGGCGGGACGCCTCGCGGAGAGCTGCGTCGGAACGCTGTGCGCCAGCGTGGCGGTGGTGGCGTCGAGCGCTCCGCTCATCGCGGCGACCTTCCATCGACTGAGCCTCGCGGGCCTGGTGTCCAACGTCGTGTGCCTTCCGCTGTGCGGTGTCCTCACCGGACTGGCGGCCGGCGGCGCTGCAGTGCACGTCATCTCGCCCGAGCTCGCGGTGCCCTTCATCCTGTGTGGCACCTGGGCATCGGCGGTCCTGCTCGAGGCCGTGGACCTGTTCGCAGCGGTCCCCGGGGCCGCGTTTCCGGTCCCTTCGTTCGGTGCGTGGGCGGGCTCCGCGTTCCTCATCGGGCTCTTCGGATTCGCGCTCGCCCGGGGCCGGGCGAGATGGATCGGACTGGCCGTCCCCGCGTCGATCCTGATGTTGGTTGTGCCGCGCGCGCTGCCCGGCTCCGGGCTACGGGTCACCTTCCTCTCCGTCGGCCACGGCGACGCGATCGTGATGAGTTCGGGTGGGCACCACGCCATCGTGGACGGGGGTGGAGCGCCCGGGGGCTCCGACACCGGGAAACGCTACGTGCTCCCCTTCCTGCGCGAAGTCGGCATCGGTGAATTCGAGCTGGCCGTCCTCTCCCATCCCCATCCGGACCACGCCCTGGGGCTGATCTCCACCCTCGAAGCGGTGCCGACCCGAAGACTGTGGATCCCACCGGATGACCTGGATGGCGAACTCGGCCTGCGGGTGATTGCGGCAGCAGGTTCAGCGGAGGTCGAAGAGGTGGAGGTCGGGCATGCGCCGCTGCGGCTGGGCGAAGCGGAGGTGGAGGTCCTTGGACCGCCGCGGGAACGGGTCCTGCTCGAAGGGGTGAACGACCGGAGCGTCGTCCTTCGGGTCCGACACGGGGAGGTCACCTTCCTGCTGACCGGAGACATCGAACGCGCGGCCGAAGAGGGGTTCGATTTCGACGGCGGCCCGGTCACCGTGCTCAAGGCGCCCCACCACGGCTCGCGCACCTCCTCGACCCAGGGCTTCGTCGATCGCGTGCGTCCGAAGCACGTCGTCTTCTGCGTGGGCCGCAAAAGTCGCTTCCAGTTTCCGAACGAGGAGGTGGTCGATCGCTACCTCGCGGTGGGCGCACGCTGCCATCGCACCGATCTCGGAGGGGCGATTACCTTCGAGAGCGACGGGCGGGAGGTCCGGGTCGAGACCTTCCTCCCCGAGCCCGGGCAGGCAGACGGGCCGCACGTTGCCGGGGGTGAAGCGCATCCCCAATATTCGGCCGATGATCCCGGAGACGATTGATCTCAAGAGAATCGCGGAGGAGCTCGAGACCAGGCTCAAACACAGCCCACCGTATGGCTACCTGCGCGGAAAGTCGCTGATGCGGGACGTCCTGGTCGAAGAGCACCGCATCTCGCAGCTCGAGGCCGAGGAGATCGTCGATACGATGGAGATGCAGGGCTTCCTGCACTTCCTCGGCGATCCTTCCGAGCGCTCGCACGCATCGGATACGTCCTGGGACATCGAGCCGAAGACGTCCTGACCTCGGCTACTCGAACACGAGCCAGCCGAACCGCGACAGGTTGTGGAAATCGGGCACCTGTACCGGAGAGAAGGACTGCCCCTCCTGTCGGCGCCGATCCGGAAGGTCCAGTCGGTAGAGGTTCATCCGCCACCGGTCTCCTGACTTCGGAAGGCGGGGGACCTCGGCGAGCTCGCCGAACGGAATCTTCATTTCGGCCGACCAACCCTCGTCGAGGTCGGAGGGGTCATTGAGCGTTCCGCGGATCTTCACCGCGGTCTGCATCTTCGAATCCCACGAGAGATCCATGCCCTGACGACGCGCCGGGAAATAGGCGTCGAAGAGGGTGTTGTTCGGCGAGACCTGGAGCTCGTTGTAGGTCCTTCCGTCGGCGTTGGCGTCGAGAAACACCTCCACGACCTCCTGGCCGTAGATGGGATCGTCCCGGTTGAGCAGCGTGCCCCACACGTCCGGATCCTCCGCGTCGAACCCGACGTAGAGGTGCTGCTCGTCGTAGAGAATCCGCGCGGTGGTGCGCAGCCGCACGGGTTCGCCCCGCATGCTGCCGACGAGGACGATCTCCGGCGCGTTCTTCCAGACTTCGTCGGACAGGTCGCCATCGAGCCTGGGCGCCGAGGCGGTCCGCTTCGCCTGATACTCGGGCAGAGGTTCGTCGGAGCTGCCCCCGAGCTTCGGACCGAGCATCCGGTGAGTGCCATCGTGGGCCTGGGCCTGGTCGACCGGGAGCCGCGCATCGTCCCGCCAGAAGCCCAGCACGACGCGGCCCCCGCCGGAGGGCGCGGAGATCTGGTGCGCGTCTTCGATGACGGCCCCGACCGGCCAGCGGTCCAGCGGCATCGCGCCGCCCTGGATCGGGTGATCCGCGTTGACCAACATGGCGCCGGTGCCCGGATCGATCACGTGGGTGAACAGGCTCCAACCCGAGGGGGGCGTCTTCACCGCCTGGAAATAATGGGTCAGTCGCACGGCCTGCCCCGGCTGCGGGTGCGCCGGCTCCACCTTCGACCCCAGATAGCGGATGGCCCCGTCGGCCCAGGTGCCCGTGCTGCGGAAGGTCAGGTCAGAAGGGGCCGACTGAAGGGTCCGTCCGGTGGAGGAGGCGGCTGTCTGCGGCAGCGGCCGGTGTCGGGGACCGGCTTGCTCGTCCCGACAGGCAGAGGTGAGGAGCGCGGCGGCGACGAACGCGGCCGCGATGTAGGATGTCGTGCGCATCGCCCGGGCATCCTACGCGAGAGGCGTGGGCGTGCATCAGCTTTGCCGTCCACCCGCGTGGACCCTGGGCAGCTCGCGTGGACGCCCAGCCTCCCACCTTCTCCGTCGTTTCGGGGGGTTGGACCGGCATCGGGCTTGCTCGGGCGCTGCGGTATGAAGCTCGAAATCATCAGCGGCGGCGAGTCCACGACGCTCGATCTGCCGGATGGGACGATCACGCTCGGCGGTTCGGAGGCCGATGGCGTGCAACTCCATGGGCTTCCCGCCGGACTCCTCGAGCTAAGAATCGAGGCGGATCGCCTGATGGTCGTCGCCACCGAAACGCTGTCCATCGATCAGGTCCTCTCGCCCCCGGGCGTTCCCCGGCTTGTGCTGGCCGGTGAGGTCATCGAGCTCCGCCCGGACGTGCACCTCAAGCAGGTCGCCCCGGCCGAGGCGAGCGTTCCTCCCGGGACTGTGGCGGTGCTCCGGTCTCTTCTAGGGGATGCCCCCGAACCGGAAGAGGTCCAATGCGCATCCGTCACCTGCCTCACCGGCCTGGACGTTGGCCGGAGGTTCCCCCTCGCCGGCTCACTCGCCGAGATCGGGCGGGGCGAACAGGTCCAGGTGAGGGTTCGCGACCGGGCGGTGTCGCGCCGACACGCGCGCATCAAGAAGGTCCTGGACAGGTACCTGCTCGAGGACTGCGGCTCGCCCAACGGGGTGTACCTCAACGGCCTTCGCCTCGCCGGTCCGACCCCGCTGCCGGATGGGGCGGTCATCGAGCTGGGCCACTCCATCCTCCGCTTCAAGGCCCCATGGTCTCCGCCGCCCGGTGAGGAATCACCCGCGCCGCTCGAAGAACCCCCTTCGCCGTCCGACGCGGCACCGGAACCGGCATCGGAACTGGAAGAGTCCTCGACCACCGACGCCCAGCTGGAGCAGGCCCCACCGCGGCGCGCTCGGGGGGACGTCGCGATGATCTGTGTCGGCGTCACCCTGGCGCTGGTCGGTGTCCTCGTAACGTTTGGCTTCGTCTACGGGTAGCGAACCGTTCACATTGCTCCCGCCAGCCCTGCCCGCTCAACGAGCACGTCCGCCAGGCGGCGATGATTCCGGAAGAAGCTGGTGAAGTGGCAGAGCGCCCCCGAGGTCCGGATGGCGTACACGGTGATCGGCCCGGGGAGCACCTCGATCTTTCGGATGTCGTTCCAGGAGAACCAGCGGGTGCGGATCATCCCCCGGTAGGTGATCCCTCCCTGCTCGATGTAGATGGCCGAGCGGACGTAATACGCGAGGGAGACGCCGAAGAAGGCGATGAAGAAGACGGTGCTGAGGATGATCTTCGGCGGGACGCCGTCGAAGGTCAGCAGGTAGATCAGGACGCCGACCCACAACAGCCCCGCCAGCGCCATCAGCACCGGCAGGATCAGGAAGGGACGAAAGACTTCCGCACGCTCGCCAGGTCGCCCGGAATCCATGAGGCAACGTAGGCACGCGCGTCAGACGGAGCTACCCGCTTCGCCAGACAACGCGTCCGGGCGTCAGGTTCCCTAGCGAAGCTTCGCTGCCCAATCGCGCGACCTTGCCTGCAACTCGGGGCGAACATCCGGCGCCCTGGACCTGGCGTACAGCTCGTAGAAGCGGCGGGCATCGGACGAACGCCCCATCACCCGATAGGCTTCAGCGAGCCCGTAGAGGGGAGAAGAGAGGCTGGGGTCCAGCCGGTGCGCGTAGTCGTAGTCCGCTGCGGCCTCGCTGTAGCGGCGAAGGCCGATGAGCGCACTGCCTCGGGCTACATAGGCCACGGTCAAATCCGGCTCGAGCTGAAGCGCCTCGGAGAGGCTCTTCAAAGCACCGGCGTAGTCCCGGGCGTTGATCTGCTGAACGCCTTGCTCATACAGGCCACGCGCCTGACCCCGGGTGCTCGGTGCGCCCACTGCTGCCGCCGCGCGAACGTCCTGCGCCTGGGATGCGGGGGCGGCAACGGGGGCCTGCGCACTCGCCGCGGCCGCAGGCAACTTCGACTGCGCCTTCGCGATGTTCTGTTCGGCACTGCGCCTCACCGTGGCGTCGGTGCTCAGCTGTGTCACCTTCGTCCAGTGCTGGATCGCCTGCGCGTAATAGCCCAGCACGGCATATGCGTTCCCGAGCTTGAAGTTCGCTTCGACATCGTTCGGGCTCCCATTCAGGGCGTCGAGGTACGCGAACGAGGCGCCACGGGCGTCCCCCGCCTTCATGAGCTGGTCGCCTTCGTCGACTTTGCTCCGCACGGGGTCCGCTTGCGGCGCGGGCTGAGCGGTTGCGACGGGCGCGGGTGCAGGGGC
>JBAWAM010000276.1:0-10687 GCA_049589315.1 Myxococcaceae bacterium | reverse complement strand
CGTGGTGATGGCGGGCGCGGACCCAGCGGTGCCTCCGCGGGGAACCGTGCGCACCAACTGGCTCGGGGGGAGCGGCGCATTGTCCGTGAGATGGGCGTACATCAGGTCCAGGGCCTGCACGAAGTATCGCTGGAGTGGGATGAGCCGAGTGTCGTAGCCGGGCAAGCCATTGAACGCATCCAGGTGATGCGCGTTCAGCACCTCGTACAGCCTCAACCTGCTCGCGCTTCCTTCTGCGACCTGGTTGGTCGCGTAGTACGCACGCCCCGTGTGATTGATGGGCGTGAATGTATCCGATCGTCCCTGCACGATGATGGTGGGCCGGCCCGCGAGGTTGCCGGTCCGTCGGACCTCCGCAATCCCCGCCCGCACCCGGTTGGACTTCGCCAGTGCGTCGCCGCTGAGCGCTGCGCCGGTCACGGGGTCGACGCCGGTGACGAGTGATCGCAGGCAGAGGTCCCCGTCCAGGGCGCGGTCCTTGAGACCCGTGGAGGGCGAGGTGGCGGCGTTGATGGCCTTCGGTCCTCCCACCGAGTCGTTGTAGACGATGTTGATGTTGCCCGCCGTGGGCAGGCCGCTCGCGGTAGCGGAAATGGCCGCGAGCGCAGGTCCTCCGGCCGCAACGGGGTCTCCACTCCCGTTCGTGGCGGCATAGCTGAAGCCGCACAGGTTGTCCTTCACACTGAACCGGCCATAGGACGTCACGTAGCCAATGGCTGTCGCGTTGACGGCGCCCGTGTGCACGGCCTGGAGCACGTTGCCCTCCGCGCTCCATCCGTAGGCGATGAGCTTCGCAAGCGCTTCCTCAGCCTGGTCTTCGAGGCTCGCGCTGGCCAGCAGTCCCTTGTCCTTCAACGCGCGGCAGCGTTCTGTGGCGAGCGCCGCAGGGCCCGCGGGAACAGGCGCTGGAGATGCCGCCGGCGCGAGGGAGGCGCAGAGTTGGTAGAGGTTGGCGAAGGTGACGTAGTCGGGGAGGGACTTGCTGTGCCCCTCGACCACCACGCCGCCCTCCCTGATCTCGAGGTCGCTGCCCGGAGACACCTGGGCTTGGGGCTCGGACGCGACCACTGCATCGATCAGCCCCTTCTCGTCCAGTTCGGCAGCAGCGAGCGCGCCACCGCCACCGTTGGAGACGGAGGAGGCGATGACCACCGTGTTCTCCGGCATGATCTCGAGCAGCTTCAGACCCGAGGTGCTGTCCGTCGCGGCGAACTGCTCGTTGAGCACATAGAAGGCGAACTCGATCGCACCCAGCGTGTTGCGCCCCCAGTCCTTCTCCGGGTGCTGCCTCGAGTGCGTGTGCTTGTACGCCATCCGGTGGGGCGTGGCCGCGTTGAAGTCCGCGAGCTCACTTGCGCTCAGCTCTGCCGTGAAATGGGACGCGCTGCTTGCAGTGGGTGCCGGGGCGCGTGTGCCATCCAGGAGATTGACGGTGTTCGTCTCGAGGTCGTGCAGCCCGATGCCCGTGCCCTTGTCGGTGTAGGCCACCGCGCAGCCGCGCTTGAGGCCCCACTCACCCGACGTCGCGATTGCGCCATAGACGCCACGCGAACCCGAAGAGGTCCCGGTCACGATGCACGGCGTCTCCGGGTCGAAGGTGTCCGGCACCTGCACCATCAGCACGACGTTCTGCAGGCCGGATCCGTCATCGGAGAAGGAGAGGTATTCGCGACCGGAGATCTTGTCCGTTGCAGCGGGCTGGCCGTGCGCGTCCAGGTTGGGACCGTACAGGGTGCCGAATCCGCCGTTGGCGCTGATGTCCACCAGGGCCCGGTAGTTGTTGTAGAGGGTCAGCCTGCGCAGCTCCGCCGCCGTCGGGTTCGCCGGGTCCGCGAAGGTTGGAGCCGGTCCCGCGAGTCCCGCCTTCCCCAATCCCGCCGTCAGCAGGTCGTCGGTGGTGCCGTCATACACGGTGACGTGGACGTCTCCGAGCCCGGCGGGCTTCAGATTGAGCAACGGAGGAGGGGGGCCAGCATCCGGGAGGTCTCCGGACCCGCCGTCGTCCGTTCCAGGGTGAACCACCACGCTGGACCCGCAGGCACTGAACAGCAGGCCGACGCATGCGAGGAGTATCGCCCTGCTCTCGCGGGCATTTTGAAACGAAGTCATGCGGCGCACCCTGAGGCACGCTGTTCCCGATGAGGATCGGCTTCGCTGCCAACGACCAGTCGACGACAGACCTATGGGCGGAGGCGCCACTGGCCCACCGCCCCGGCCACCTTGTCAGGCGGACTTCTTGTTGAGCGCCTCTTCCTGGACGATCTGGCGCATCACCGCGCCCCCGAAGTGGTCCGTCGCCTGGAGGTAGACGCACTGGCCGTGCGCCGTTGCGCCGAGCCGCTGCTTCTCGACCTCGGCATCCACGCCCAGGCCCAGAGAAGTGTACCCGTGGGCGCGCGTCCGGCGAATGGCCTGCCACAGGATCTGCCGATACACGTGCTTCTTCTGGAAGTCGTAGTCGATGCCGCAGACCATCGCGGTGTAGCGGCTTCCCGAACCCTTGAAGCCGGCCACGAAGCCGACAGCCCGCCCATCCGCAGGTCCGCCTGCGGCCTCCGGCAGGTGGAGCGCGACGATCTCCCAACCCGGAGTGCGGCAGATCTCACCCAGGGTGGTGTCCGGCAGGTCGAAGGTGTTCAGCCGCACCTTGCGCGCCTTCACGTTCAGATACAGCCGGTGCATGTGCGCCAGCTCTTCGCCGGTGGGCTGCTCGTGGCCGACGCCGAGGAGGCGGAACTGCCACTGCCCCTCGCGCTCCAGCACCTCCTCGCGGAGGGTCTTGCGGGCGCTGCGGCCGAGTCGGGCGAGGTACTCCTCGTCGGTCTTCCACTCGTCGACCTTGAGGTCGAAGGAGGTGAGCATCGGCACCTTCACCAGCCCGGTATCGAGGAGGAACGCGTCGAGCTCGGCGTCGCCGTCCGGAAGGTCGCGGACCACCATGCCCGAGAGCTCCCGCTGCTGAACGACCTTGTCCGCTTCGTCGAGGATCCACGCGAGGGCCTCCTTCCACCGGGCCTCGCGGTCCAGGTACAGGTGGTTGCCCTCGGAGAGCAGCGATCCCATGACCAGCAGCCGCGACGTGAGGTAGTAGGGATCGTCGCGGCGCAGCTCCTCCACCTTTCGGGAGATCTCGCTGCGCATGAGCATGTCGTCCTTCCACAGCGCCTCGGTGAAGAAGGTCGCGGCGATCGGACGCCCGTCGTGGCGGACGACGAAGTAGTGGAACTTCCAGTTGTTCTCGCGCTCCGGCCGGTCCCGGAACGTGCGCTCCAGCATGGCCAGCGCGGAGGCGCTGAAGGTGCCACGGTCGCCGAGCAGACGGTCCCACTCGGCGGCGTCGAGCGCCTCGATGCTCTCGACGTGCTGCAGCTCGAGCCCTTCCGGCACTGCCCAGGGGCCGCGGGTACGGGAGGCAGCCGACTGCCGGGTGCGGGACTTCACGTCGCCGAAGAGCTCGCGCAGGCGGCGCTTCTGCGCGTCCTCGAAGTTGTTGATGAAGTTGCTGTCCACCTCGTCCTGGGTGAGGCCCTCCTCGGCGAGCGCGAGCGGCCACTGCTCGGCGAGGACATTGCTCAGCCGCTCCAGCTCCGCGAAGTCGTGGTGGCGGGTCACCGACAGCCGGATCCCCGACCGCTTCATCGGCACCGTCGGGTACGCCGAGACGTTGACGTAGATCCCCTGCCTGCGCAGCCGGGCGGCGATGTTCCAGGCGAGGCGCAGCGGACCGGTGCGCAGGAAGAAGATCGGCCCGTGGTTCCGGGCGAGCAGCGGGAGGTCACGCGCGATGAGCAGTTCGTTCAGGTGATCGATGCGGGCACGCAGCTCCGCCTTCAGCGTCTCGATCTCCGGCGAGAGGTGGATGCTCGTGTTGGCGAGGATGGCGCCGAGCATCGGCGGCTGCAGGGGGCCGCCGAAGGTCAGCGGCGAGCCGCACATCCGCACCCGCTGGCGCAGCTCGTCGGTGGGAAACACGATGCATCCGCCGCCGGCGGCGAAGGCCTTGGCGAACGAAGTCGCCACGATCATGCGCGGGTGGTGCGGCATGCGGGCGAAGTGGACGCCGCGTCCGTGCTTGCCGTCCACGCTCATGCCGTGGGCGTCGTCCACGTAGAGATGGAACTGTTCGTACTTCTCCAGCAGCCGCGTGAGGAGATCAGCGTCCGGGAGATCGCCGTACATGCTGTAGACGCCGTCGACCATGTGCCAGACGTGGCGCTTCTTCTTCACCAGCGTGTCGACGAGCTCTTCGAGCCGCCCGAGGTCTCCGTGACGGATCACCTCCAGCGTGGCGCCCGCGGCGCGTGCCTGGGTCGCGCCCATCTGCACCGAGGCGTGGACCTGGTGGTCGAGGATGATCGCGTCGTGCTCGTTGACCAGCACCGGGATCGCGGCGAGGTGGCCCAGCGTCGTGGTCGGCGTGGCCAGGGTGGGCGCCCCGAACAATTCGGAGATCTGCTCCTCCACGTTCTTGTAGAGCGGCGTCGACACGTAGCCACGCGAGCAGGAGAACTGCGTCCCGAAGCGCTCCACCGCCTTGATCACGCCTTCCTTCAGCCGGGGATCGGTCTCGAGGCCGAGATAGCTGCAGGAGCCGAAGGAGAGCAGCCGCTCACCGTCGACCATGATGTTCTTTCCGTCCGCGGGAAGGTCATCCGCGTACTGGAACATCGCCCTGTTCTGCCGGCCGGTGTTGAGGACATCGTAGACCGTGTCGAGAAACTCGGAGGACTCCATGTCTTTCGTCTGCCCCTGGCGTGACGGGTTTTTCTGGTGGAATTCGGAGTGGGCCAGCTCGGGTCAGGCGGTCCACTCGAGCTGGTAGAGCGCGCCGGGAGGCGGCGCCGGCAGGGTGGTGACGCGGGGATTCCTCCCGCCGCTCACCTTCACGGCGGCTTCGAAGAACCCCGCGTAGTAGCTGGGCACGCCGTAGACGTGGCTGAGGTGAACACGTCCACCGGAGATGTTGAGATCGCTGACCGTGGCCAGCATGTAGTTGTTGTTGTGGCGGACGAGGCGATCGATGCGCTGCAGGCTTCGCATCGGGCCGATCAGCTTGAGCCCGGCAGCGAGCGCCTTGCCCATCATCGTGTCCTCCAGCCCGGCAACGGAGCGGAAGCCCAGCTTGCGACACGCCTCGGTGCTCGAGTCGTAGACGTACAGCTCCTGGGCGGCGACCTTGATCCAGCGGTGGTAGTCCTCCGGCGAGTACGCCGGAAGCAGCGGCCGATCCAGGTCGAGCCCTTCCGACCGCAATCTGGCCTTCAACTCGGGGGTGAGATCCGGCCCCAGTGCCTTGATGAAGGTTCCCTCGATACTTCGCGCAAACTCAAGCTGTTCTGAGGTGGACATGATGTGCCGCGGGATTCTAGGGGCTGTCTTCTAACCAACTCCAGATTTTTTCACTGTAGGTAAAGTGCCGCATGCGCCCTCTCTGCGTGAACGGGGGCAAAGAGGGCGCGATGTGGCTCGTCACCGGGCCCGATCAGTCGCGCGGGTTCGTGAGAATCCGGGTGAGCCGGAACGGAGGCTGGAACTGGTCCTCCGTGAGGTTCGTGTTGATTCCAGAGAACCGGTGCTCCTGATCACTGGAAACCACCAGCTCACGCGTTCCGATTCCCGGATACCTCGGCGGGAGGAAGGCGGCGGCGACCGCGAAGTTGAAGAGCAGGCCGTTGTCGCTCACGAGCTCCCGTCTACCCGTGTGGATGTCGATGCGGATCATCTCCAGGTCGAGCGGGTTGGTGGCCCACAGCCAGCGGCTAGAGGGATTCCAGCGGTCGAAGGCGAGCCCCTTCAGCGTTTCAGCCACGCCCTCCCTCGGCGAGATCGTCACGATGTCCGCGGCCTTCTGCTCTCCGGTGCGCGTCTGGTCCAGGAGCGTCGCCACCGGGACCTTGTGCAGGCCTCCGAGACACGTGGTGCTGAAGTACAGCCAGCCATCCTTCGACGCCATCGATCCCACGCCGGGACCGAACGCCGGACCGAACGGGATGCCTCCGGTCGAGAACGGCGGGAGCGGGCACGCACCGATCGCCGGGATCGGCGCCGGCGTGGAGGGAAACATCCCCGGGAGGATGCTGCCGTCGGGATTGATCACCCAGAGTCCACCGATGACGGACTCGCTCATCACGTAGGTGCCGTCGGAGAGAACCTCGAGATCCTCCGAGTACACCACCGGGTAGCCATCGAACCGCACGGTGCGAACGATCTGCGTGGAGAGCGTCCTCGTCCTCCGGTTCCAGGTGTACTCGACGTCATAGACCCTGGGGACTGCGGGGAAGAACGGGTTTGGGAAGCCTCCCGCGTCGAGCACGACGAGGCGCCCCTCCTCCGGCACGCGCAAGGTGAACGGAAGCAGGAACCCTTCGCCCGGGGGCGGCGTGACCTCGCCTACCTCCCGCCCGGTGACCCGGTCGAGCGCCACGACGCGCCCGACCATGGGCTCGGTGATGAACACGAGATCCTCTGCGCCCGCGATGCCGTGCGGCATCTCCGTGCGCTGGGTCCACTCCCACGACACGCCCGCCCTGCTGATGTCGATTCGAGGAGCATCTCCGGCGTGCGCGGCAGCACCGCACCCCAGCAGAACGAGCATCCCGAACATTTTCGACTTCCACGAAGAACTGGCCATGTCGCCTCCTTGCTCCCTGAGCATCCGACAAGGCCGGGGCTCGTGGCGATGTATCTGTTTGACGACACTTCAATTCATGTGGGGCGCTCTCGGTGCATTGAGCAAAGGAAAGTGTCTCATTGACGTTGCGAATCACTTGCAAATACTCTCGGGGCCCATGTTGACGCTTCGCGAGGCAACCGTCGGGCAGCTCCTTCGGGTGACCGGTTTTCGAGCCGGGCTCGATCCTTCGGAGCGTCGCCGGCTGGGCGAGCTCGGCTTCTGCGAGGGGTCCCAGGTCCGCGTTCTCCGTCGTGCTCCCTTTGGTGGTCCTCATGTCTACGAAGTCTCGGGAAGCGTCTTCTCCGTCGAAGCGCGACTCGTGGACCACATCGACGTCGCAACCGTCTGAAGCACCGCCTGCGCGCCGGAGCGTGCTCCTGATCGGCAACCCGAATGCCGGCAAGAGCCTGCTCTTCAATCGACTCACGGGGCTCCAGCAGCGGGTGGCCAACTACCCGGGCGTGACCGTTGATGTCCGCAGCGGGATGATGGGGACGCTGCGCGTCCGCGATTTCCCGGGCATCTATTCGCTCGCGCCGCTCACGGTGGACGAGCAGGTCGCCGTCCGTGAGCTCGAGTCCGGGCTGGAGTCTCCGGAGACCTGCGCGGTGGTGTGCGTGCTGGACTCCACCCGCCTCGAGCGGAGCCTGTACCTGCTCCTCCAGCTGCTTCCGTTGGCCGCGCAGGCGGGCGTGCCGGTGCTGGCGCTGGCCAACGTGATGGACGAGGTGATCTCCCGGGGTGCCCGAGTCGATGTCGAAGGACTCGCCGCGGCGCTCGGCTGCCCGGTGATCGGCATCTCGGGGCGGACCGGCGCGGGGCTCGACCCGCTGCGCTCGACCCTGGCCGAGCTCGAGTCGCAGGCGCGGCTGCTGAAGCAGGCGGCGGGGCCGGAGGAGACTGTCGAAGCCCTCAAGGCGCGCGCACGCGAGCTGGCCCGCGCCCATGGCCCGAACACAGACGTGTTGCTGCGCAGCCACCACCGGCTGGACGCCTTCTTCCTCTCACCGATCACCGGCCCGCTCGCCTTCCTCGCGCTGATGGCCGTGCTGTTCCAGTCCGTGTTCACCTGGGCCGCGCCGCTGATGGACGCGGTGAGTTGGGCCACGGCGGAGCTCGGGAACCTGTGTGCGTCGCTGGTGCCCTGGCAGGTGGCGGAGGACTTCGTCCGCGACGCGGTGTTCGCCGGCTTCGGAGGCTTTCTCGTCTTCGTTCCACAGATCTTCGTGCTCTTCGTGGTCATCGGTCTGCTGGAGGATTCGGGTTACCTGGCGCGCGCGGCGGTGGTCCTCCACCGGCCGCTGAGCGCCCTGGGCCTGTCCGGCAAGAGCTTCGTCCCGCTGCTGTCCGGACATGCCTGCGCCATCCCCGCGATGATGGCGGCGCGCACCATCGAGTCGCCGCGGCGCAGGCTCCTCACCATCCTCGCCATCCCGTTCATGTCGTGCTCGGCGCGGCTGCCGATCTACGGCCTGCTCATCGGCGCGTTCGTTCCGGCGCGCGCCGTGCTCGGTGGACTCTTCGGGCTGCAGGGGCTCCTGCTCACCGGGGTGTACGCGCTGGGTGTGGTGACCGCGCTGCTGGTCTCCGCCACCCTCCAGGCCTCGCTGCCTCGTCGTCCCGGGCGGCTGGGCGATGCGCCGTTCGTCCTCGAACTGCCTCCCTATCGGGTCCCCAGCCTCCGCCCGATCCTGCGCGCCGCGGCCACCCGCTCCTACAGCTTCGTGCGGCGCGCGGCGCCGGTCATCTTCTGCGTGACCGTGGTCATCTGGGTGCTGGGCTATTTCCCCGGCGGCAACGGCCAACTGGAGCAGTCCTGGCTGGCTTCGATCGGCAAGCTGATCGAGCCCGTGTTCCGACCGATCGGCGCGGACTGGAAGGTGGCAGTGGGCGTCCTCTCCTCGTTCCTCGCGCGCGAGGTCTTCGTCGGCACGTTGGGGACGCTCTACGGGCTCGAGTCCACCGAGGCGGGCCTTCAGCAACTGTCGACCGTCCTCCCGGCGCACGGGATGACCCTCGCCACCGCGATGGCCCTGCTGGTGTTCTACGCGCTGTCCCTGCAGTGCGCTTCGACGCTCGCGGTGATGCGGAAGGAGACGGGGAGCACGCTGATTCCAGCGGGCGCCTTCGTGGGCATGACGATCCTGGCCTACTCCGGCGCCTGCCTCGTCTACGCACTTGCCAGTCAGTTCGGGTGAGCGGGTCGGGCCCGAGCGGCCGGCGCCGGGCAGCTGGCCGCATCAGCCGGCGGTGAGCGCACCGTCGATGACGTGCTCCATGCCGCTGATGTACGAGGAGTCGTCCGACGCCAGGAAGAGAACGAGGTTCGATACTTCTTCAGGCTCGGCGAGGCGACGGAGCGGTACCCGGCTGGAGATGCCGCCGCCAGTCTCGTCGGTCGCCGCCGCCATCATGGGTGTCTTGATGTAGCCCGGGTGCACGGAGTTGACGCGGATCTTGTCGGGCCCGTACTGCAGGGCGACGTGCTTGGTCATTCCGCGCGACGCGAACTTACTGCCGACATAGGCGAGATTCGGCGATCCGACGACTGACAGCATGCCCGCCGTCGACGAGATGTTGACGATGGCTCCGCCGCCGGCCTTCTGCATCGACGGAATGACCGTCTTCATTCCGTAGAACTGCGAGTGCTGGTTGACCGCGATCACCTTGAGATAGTCCTGTTCGCTGATGTCCACGGTGCTGGCGAGGGGGCCCAGCATGCCCGCGTTGTTCACCAGGATGGTCACGGGCCCAAAGGCGGCCTCGGTCTCCTTCAGCACCCGCTGCCAGTCGCTCAGCGAGGCAACGTCGTGTCGCAGGAACAGGGCGTTCTTCCCCAGCTCGCCCGCGATCTTCTTCCCCCGTTCTTCGTTCAGGTCGGTGAGCGCGACCTTTGCGCCCTCTGCGACGAATCGACGCGCGTGGGACTCCCCCATGCCCTGCGCTGCCCCCGTGATGATGGCGACTTTGCCGTCCAGCTTGCCCATGGCTCGAACTCCTTCGGGTGTATGCGCAACGTAGTGACGCCACATCCCTCGATCACCGGTGGGCGTGCAGCCGGACGGCTCACTGGCCGATCGGCTCAACGCCTCCGACGGCGCGCCCGGCGCAGGAGCTCCAGTCCCAGCCCGAGAGGGAGCAGCAGGGTCGGGGTCGGTGCTCCCGTGGCGTTGCAGCCCACTGCCACGGACTCGTCGGCCGTCACGGTCACCGGGAACGCGATCTCCGCGGTCCCGTCATCTCCGTCATCCACCCGGAGCTTCACGGTGAAGGCGCCTTCGCTGCCCTCGGCGGGCGTCCATCGGTAGTAGCCGTCGGAGATGCCACCCGGGCCCTCGACCACGGTCCAGTTCAGTGGATCCGCGTCGCCCGCGGGGTCGGACCCTTCGAGCGGGACCTCCAGCGTTTCTCCGACCGGGATGGACTGGGCCTCGA
Source organism: Myxococcaceae bacterium (assembly GCA_049589315.1). GTDB lineage: Bacteria > Myxococcota > Myxococcia > Myxococcales > Myxococcaceae > JBAWAM01. Next base: position 579 of record JBAWAM010000276.1, on the reverse strand, counting down.
TGGGCCCCGCAACGGGGGCGACGTTCTTGATTACGACCTCCCGGGAGAACGTGCTGAACGCGCCGCCGTCATCGGTGACGGTCACCGTGACCAGGTAGCGACCATTGTCCTGGAACGCGTGTTGGACCGTGTCGCCGGACATGGGATCGGAGCCATCTCCGAAGTCCCAGTACGAGACCAGCGTGTCCTGCTGTCCCGGGTCCGTCGCCGAAGACGAGAAGGTGAGCGTGGAGCCTTCGTCGGCCTCCGCGGGCGCGGAGAACGGGACGATGATGGGCTCGGCGTTCTGGACCTCGACCTTCAGCGAGGCCTTCGAGGACAGCTTGCCGTCCGAGACGGTCAACTCCACCCGATACGTGCCCTCGTCGAGGAAGGTGTGCCGCGGATTGCGATCCTTCGAGGTGGCGTCGTCGCCGAAGCTCCAGTTGAACGTGAGCGAATCGCCATCGGGGTCCTTGGCCGTCGAGGTGAAGCGGACGACGGCTCCTTCCTTAGGCGTGAGGGTGTCCGCCGAGATGCTCACGGTGGGCGGACCGTTCCCGACCTCCAGCGTGATCGTCGCCGGCGCCGAGCGCACCT
>JBAWAM010000275.1:0-3757 GCA_049589315.1 Myxococcaceae bacterium | reverse complement strand
GCGGACCGGCGATGGTTCGCGCCTCGGCGAAGAACTCGAAGTACGTCACCATCGTCGTCGACCCGGACGACTACGAGTCGGTCCTCGCGGAGCTGCGCGAGAAGAAGGCGACCAGCGAAGAGACGCGTCGCCGGCTGATGCGCAAGGCGTTCGCCCACACCGCGGCCTACGACGCGTCCATCGCCGGGTGGCTCGGGCAGCAGGCCGGTGAGCGGTTCCCGGCGGAGTTCAGCGCCTCCTTCCAGAAGGTCCAGGAGCTGCGCTACGGGGAGAACCCGCACCAGAGCGCCGCCTTCTACCGCGAGTACGCCGCGCCGAAAGAGCCGACGGTGGCGTTCTCCCGCGTGCTTCAGGGCAAGGAGCTCTCGTACAACAACCTCCTCGACCTCGACGCCGCGCTGGCCCTGGTGCTCGAATTTCCGGAGAGCCCGGCCGCGGTGGTGATCAAGCACAACACGCCCTGCGGCGTGGCGCTGGATCCGGTCCTGGAGAAGGCCTATCGCGCCGCGCGCGCGGTGGATGAGACCTCGGCGTTCGGCGGCATCGTGGCGTTGAACCGGGAGGTAGACGAGGCGACCGCGAAGGCGCTGGCTGAGACCTTCCTCGAGTGCGTGATCGCGCCGTCGTATTCGCCCGAGGCGCAGCAGACGCTCGCAGCGAAGAAGAACCTGCGGCTCCTCGAGGCCGGCCCCTCGCTGGCGAAGGGCAGCCCGCCCCGCCAGGCCCTGGAGCTCCGGTCGGTGTCGGGCGGTCTGCTGGTCCAGGACCGCGACGCCCAGGAGCCTACGACCGAGTGGAAGGTCGTGACGAAGCGCGCGCCCACCGAAGACGAACTCGAGGCGTTGAAGTTCGCCTGGCGCGTCGGCAAGCACGTCAAGAGCAACGCGATCGTGTTTGCGACGGCCGACCGGCTGCTGGCCTTCGGTGGCGGTCAGACCAGCCGCGTCGATTCGACCCGGATCGCCGCGGGCAAGGGCGGTGAGACGCTCAAGGGCAGCGCGGTCGCGTCCGATGCCTTCTTCCCGTTCCGGGATGGACTGGACGAGGTGGCCAGGGCGGGTGCGAAGGCGGTGGTCCAGCCCGGTGGCTCGGTCCGGGATGCAGAGGTCATCGCTGCGGCCGACGAGCACGGGATTGCGATGGTGTTCACAGGGGTACGCCACTTCCGCCACTGATGTCTCCCCTGGCACCGTCCCATGCGCATCGTCTGCGAACAGTGCTCGGCCGCGTACGCGATTGAAGACCGGCTGATCACCCCGAAGGGCGTGCGTGGCCAGTGCCCCCGGTGCAGGCACGTTCAGCTCGTTCGGTTGGTTCCGAAGGTCGAGGTCGACGATGCGCTGCTCGCGTCACCTCTCCGGTCCGCCGAGGCCGCGGTGGCGTGCAGTGACTGCGGGAAGCCGCTCACCGATGCCTTCGATCTGGCGCTGGGGACATGTGACGACTGCCGCGCCGTCGAAGCCGCGCCCGAAGAGACACCGGCGCCCGACGACGCCGGTGCGAACCGATCAGACCACCTGATCCGTCGGGCGGCTCCCGCGAGCGAGAGGTCTCTGGCGTTGCCCGTCTCCCCGGGGGCGGTTCGCAACGCCAGCCGCGGACCGGAGATACCGGAAGAGCGCCGCAGGCCACGCGCAGCGGCAGCAGCGACGCTGGCGGCCGCAGTCGTCGTGGCGCTGGGTGCCGTCGGTGGCGCGGTCTGGCTCGTGAAGCGGAACCCGGGCTCCACTGCCGCCGCCAACGTCGAGGCCGAAGTCGCGGCGGGAGGCGTGCCCGCGGAGATCAAGGCGGTGCTCCCGCGCTGGCAGATGGCGTTCGTGAGCCTCTCCGGAGATTCGGGCGCCGCGTTGAAGCGCGGTCGGGCGAAGCTCGAGGAGGACCGTCCATCGAGCTACGACGCGGCGCGGGAGGAGTTCCAGAAGGCGCTGCTGCTCGACCCCTCCAGCGATGAGGCGATCGTCGGCTATGTCCGCGCTCTGGCGGCCGGAAACGTCGCCCGAGCCGCGGGACCGGCGTGGGACGAGGCGCGCTCCTTGATCCGCGCCGCCGAGCGGCGTCAGGGGCGCACGCCGGAGGAAGCCCTCGTGCACGCGGAGCTCCTGGTGCTGCGCTCCACGGACGCCGTGCTCCTCGAGGAGGCACGTCGGCTCGCCGAGTGGGTCGCGGACACTTCAGGGGAGGTGGCGCTGAAGGCGCGTGCCCAGGTGGTGATCGGACGGACATGGCAGGCGTCGTCGACTGCGCTCGCGGTCAGGCATTTCGACGATGCGCTCTCGCTGATACCTGGCCACGGGAGGGCGCTGTCCTTCCGCGCGCTCGCGCACGAGGGGATGGGCGAGTACGGGCTCGCGCTCGCGGACCTCCGCAAGAGGCTGGATTCGGATCCGTTGCACCCGGAGGTCAACGCGCAGCTCGCGCGCCTCTATCTCGACGCGGGGCGGAGCGACCTCGCGCGGAAGGTCTACGAGAGAATCCTGGCGCAGCGGCCCAGGGACCTCCGGGCACGCCTGCCGCTCGCCACGTTCGAGTACCAGGTCGAAGGGAAGTTCGCCGCTGCGGTGATGCACCTGCGGGAGCTGGAGAAGGAGCTCGAGAACTTCGAAGTGGCCGACCAGGTCCAGATCCTCACGCATCTCGCGGCCGCCGAGCGTGCAGCGGGGCGCGGAGGTCTGGCGAGCAATGCGGCGAAAAGGGCGCTCGGCCTCGTCGGAGACGCGCCGGAGGCCCATCTGGAGCTGCTGCACCTGGCGCTCGAGAGGGGCCAGGCCACCGAGGCGGCGACGCATCTGGAATCGATCCGGGGGAAGCTGGCGGACACGGCGTTCGAGTCGATGCTCGAGGGACGACTGCGACTGCTCGAGGGCCGTTGGGAGGACGCGGTGTCCGCGTTCCAGAAGGCCGCGACGGCGGAGTCCTGGCGCGTACACGCCCTCTTGTTGTCGGGCGTGGCGGCGGCAGGAGGAGGCCGGCGGGACGACGCGTTCCGGTACCTGTTCGAGGCCGCGCGTTCGGATCCGACCTGGGAAGACGTCCGCCACCGCGAGCTCCTGCGGGGGATGGAGGGCCGCATTCTCACGCTGGCCACCGGCGACATGGATCTCTCGCCCCGGCTCTACGAGGGGGTGCTCCGCTTCTACCAGGGAGACCTCGCTCGCGCGGAGAGGTTGTTCCAGGAGGCGCTGGACATGGACGCCCGGAACGCGCTGGCGTTCGCCTGGCGGGCCCTGACGGCGCTCCAGCGCGGTGACCTGACCCGCGCCGAAAGCGCCGCGAAGAACGCCGCAGCCCATGGCCGGCAGGTGGGCCTTGCGCAGTACGCGGCCGGCGCAGTGTCGTTCGTGTCGAACCGGCCCGAGGAGGCTGGTCGGTTGCTCCGCGAGGCGGTGCGGCTCGAGCCGGGGTTCCTCGGTGCGGAGCTGCGTCTGGCGGAGCTTGATGCCCGGTCGGGGAACGCGGAGGCGGCCCGCGAGCGGCTCCGCGGAATCCTTGCGCGCGCTCCCGGTTATCTGCCGGCGCGTCGCCTGTTGTTCTCGCTCGCAGGAGAGGATGGCCCATGAAGGTCCTGGTGCTGGGGAGTGGTGGCCGCGAGCACGCGCTGTGCTGGAAGATCTCGCTCAGCCCGCGGCTGACGAAGCTGTGGTGCGCGCCCGGCAGCCCGGGGACCGGCCAGGTGGCCGAGAACGTCGCGCTCGACGCGGAGAGCCCGGCCGCGGTGGTGGCGTTCGCCCGGCAGCACGGCGTGGACCTGGTGGTGGTG
>JBAWAM010000274.1:0-3492 GCA_049589315.1 Myxococcaceae bacterium | reverse complement strand
GGGCTGCGCTGGAGACCTTCGAAAGGACCCTCGCCCGGGGTAGCAGGAGCGCGCTCCTCGAGCGTGCGTGGCGTGGGAGGGTGCGCTGCCGGAGTGCGCTGGGCGATCAGCTCGGGGCCGAACGCGATGCCGCCGAGTACCTGCGTCGATTCCCGACCAGCACCTGGACCGACGAGATGCGGGCCATCGTCGCCCCGTAGCGGTTGTGCGCACGATCTGTGCGCACAACGTGCCGCGTCCCGGAGCGCCACGCGCGCTATGCACCTGTGTTTCGAACGCAACCCTGTGAAATCATTGGGCCCGCTCGGGAAGGCCGTGCCGCCGGACGCGCTCACCCAAACTGATCAGAGATCTGACCAGATTCGCGGAACCCGTGAAGCCGGCCCCCGGGTCCTCGGCCGGAGCCGGAGCCGGAGCCGAGCGAACTGATCAGATCACCTGATCGGTTCACGGTCGCCTGAACAGACAGGGGCCGGCCGCGTCTGGCTCCGCAGCTGGACGTCTACTCCTGCTCGGCGCTCACCGTGGGCAGGACGACGGGAACGCGCTGCAACATGCGCGCAGGCCGTCCGACCAGGGTCGCGCGGCGAGGCTTCACCTCTTGCGGAGGCGAGAGAACGAGGATTACCACCCCGCCCTCGAAGTCACCCGACCGGATGTAGACCGAGCCACTGCGCCCGAGCTTGTAGTCGGTGTCGAGCAGGCGGGGGACGGTGACCCGGACCGTGGCAGTCCCAGCCTGAAGGCCCTTCAGGCGAAGCTCCGCGCTGCGTCCGCCGGGGAGCGCCACCTGTGCAGGCTTGTCCTTCTCGAGCGAGACCTTCCCCGCGGAGTGCTGCTTCCAGGACGTGAAGGAGAGCCCCTGCCGGGCGAACTCCGCCTTCATCTTTCCGAGCTGCGGATCGACCAGGGTGCCCTTGTTCGAGGCCACCACGACCTTCGTCGCGACGTCGACCTTCTCTTCGTCGGCGAGGGCCACGGACGAGGCGAAGAGCACTCCGACGCCGACGGCGAGACGAGTCCAGCGGCCCATCGAGTGGATCACAGCTCACCTCCGGTGGGCGCGTTCTGCGCCGGATCGTGGGCGGGGAGGCTCGGAGGGGGCGTGGTGCCCAGCTCCTCCTCTTCCTCCTCGCCCTTCTTCTTCTTCTTCTCGTCCGGCTGGTTCACCAGCCAGATGATGGCGTTTCCATCCTCGGTGTTGAGGACGACCGGGGCGACATGGGCCGAAGCGTCCACGTTCACCTCCTGGATCGCCATCCGCTCGGAGGCGTAGCCGTAGGGCGTCCCACCGCGGAGGATGAGCGGGACCGCGACCAGCGCCACCACCGCAGCGCTGACGCCGGCGGTCGCTACCATGGCCCGCTGGTAGGTGAAGAACTCGGCGACGGAGAGGCGAATGCGCTCCAGGAGCGGCGGCTTCTCCGGCGTGATGCGCGCCATCACCTTCTGGGCGAAGCCGGTGAAGTCGGCTTCGTCCGCGAGCATCTCCATGCCCAGGCGGACCAGCCCCGATTCGGCGCGAAGGTCGGCGACCCGGCCCGTGCAATCCGGACAGACGCCGAGATGCCGCTCGATGAGCTGTCGTTCGGAGGGCGAGAGTTCCCCGTCAATGAACGGGGAGAGCATGGGGAAAAACGTCTTACAGGCTGGGTTGGTCGCCATCACGTCACCACAGAGGGCTGGAGCTACCTGATCCGACGGACGGGCCGTCCGGATATTCGCAGCCGATCATTCGTTGCCCGCCTCGCTCTTCGAATCGTCCAACTCCAGGTATTCACTGAGGATTTTCTGCACCTTGGTCCGAGCGTGGAAAAGCCGGGACATCACCGTGCCCTTGGGAATTTCCAGGGTCCGGGCGAGATCCTCGTAGCTCATCCCCTCCACTTCGCGGAGCAGGAGGATGGCGCGGTGCTTCTCGGGCACCTGCTCGAGCGCCTCCTGGATCTTCTCGGCGAGCTCACGGCGAAGCGCAGAGCGCTGCGGGTTGGTGCCCAGGCGGGTTCCGAGCGCACCGATCTGGGCCTCGGAGGTGTCCATCGCCAGAGACTCGTCGAACTCCACGTCCTCGCCGCGCGAACCGCCGCGCTTGCGGAGGACGTCGATGCAGATGTTCGTCGTGATGCGGTAGAGCCAGGTGTAGAAGCTCGAGTCGCCCTTGAAGTGGTCCAGGTACTTGTAGACCTTCACGAACGCCTCCTGGGAGACGTCCATCGCCTCTTCCTTGTCCTTCAGCATACCGAGGGCGACGGCATAGACCTTCCGCTGGTACCGCTCCACGAGGGTGCGGAACGCACGTTGGTCGCCGCTGCGGACGCGTTTGACGAGGAGGAGATCGTCGGTCACGAGGTGTCGGAGGCTACCCCACCGCGTGGAGTTCGCAACCAATGTGGTGCGTTCTCCGTGTGCTCGCCCGGCTGGTCACGGGCCATCCGGCCCGAAGTCCACGTGGTCGGGCAGCTCGTTCACGTCCTTCTCGCCCGCGTGGGGGAAGTGCTCGGCGAGCCGCTCCCCGGCGCGAAGAATCGCCGCGGTCAGGCCGCCGTTGAAGTCCTTCTCGTGGAAGTGCTTCGACAAGAGCGCGGCCAGCTCCTCCCAGAACGCCTGGCCGACCTTCGCGTGGATCCCGGCATCGCCGAGGATCGTGAACCGCTTCCGCGAAGGAACGACGAAGAAGAGGATCCCGTTGCGATCCCGGGTGGCGGTCATCCCGAGCCGCTCGAACGCGCGCTCCGCGGCGTGCTTCACGCTCCCCCAGAAGAACGGGGCCACGGAGACACGAATCTCCCCGGAGGTTCGCTTCTCGGCCTCGCGCAGCGCCTCCTCGATGCGCCGGGTATCCAGCAACCGGATGAGCTGACCTCGTGTGATCACCTGCGCCTCCTCACGCCTGACCCGCTACCACGACCCGCTCGCGCCGCCACCACCGGACCGTCCACCGCCGCCCCCGAACCCACCTCCGCCGTGCCCGCCACCGCCGCCGCCCCCTCGACCACCGGACATCAGGCTGAAGAGCAGGAACATCGCCAGCCGCGGGTTGGTGATGAACAGCAGGAGGAAGATCGCGCCGATCACCAGGAACATGATCATGTTCCCGGCCCCGACGTCCCGGGTGGGCCGCTGGGTGTAGCGGGGCACCTGCTGGGGAGGTCCGCGCTCTCCGCCGATCCGCTGGAGCAGGTCGTTGATGCTGCCCACCACCGCGGCGTCCGGATCGCCTGCGCGCAACGCCGGAACGGCCACCTCGTTGATCACCCGCGAGGCGATCGCGTCGGGGATGACGCCTTCGAGCCCGTAGCCGACCTCGATCCGAATCCGCCGGTCTTCGCTGAACAGGAAGAGCGCGAGCCCGTCGTCGAGCTTCTTGCTGCCCACGCCCCAGGCCTCGAACGTGCGCACCGCCCACTCCTCGAGCGGCACATCACCGGTGGTCCGCCCGGTCCAGACGATCACCTGGTGCCCGGTGTCGCGCTCGTACGCCTGCAGCCGGGC
>JBAWAM010000273.1:0-27140 GCA_049589315.1 Myxococcaceae bacterium | reverse complement strand
ACAAGGGGGCGCTCGCCCGGCTCGAGCGTGCGCTGGTCGCGTTCATGATCGACCTGCACACGAAGAAGGGCTACCTGGAGATGCTGCCGCCCTACCTCGTGAACCGCCAGGCGATGACCGGCACGGGCCAACTCCCGAAGTTCGAGGAGGACGCCTTCAAGACCGCGGGGCCGGACGAGTACTTCCTCATCCCGACCGCCGAAGTACCGGTGACGAACTACCACGCGGACGAGATCCTCGAAGGCGATCAGCTCCCGCTGAAGTACGCCGCCTACTCGCCGTGCTTCCGCGCCGAGGCAGGCTCCGCCGGCCGGGACACCCGCGGCCTCATCCGGCAGCACCAGTTCCACAAGGTCGAGCTGGTGAAGTTCGCGAATCCCGACACCAGCCTGGCGGAGCTCGACGCACTGGTCGAAGACGCCAGCGAAGTGTTGCGCCAGCTCGGGCTGCACCATCGGGTGGTGACCCTGTGCACCGCCGACCTCGGCTTCGGTTCCCAGAAGACCTTCGACATCGAGGTGTGGCTGCCCGGACAGAACACCTTCCGGGAGATCAGCTCCTGCTCGAACTACGGCGACTTCCAGGCAAGGCGGGCGAAGATCCGCTTCCGCCGGGAGAAGGGCGCAAAGCCCGAGCTCGTGCACACGCTGAACGGCTCCGGCCTGGCAGTCGGGCGGACCGTCGTCGCCATCCTCGAGAACTTCCAGCGCGAGGACGGCTCGGTCGCCCTCCCGGAGGTCCTCTGGCCGTACATGGGCGGCATCAAGGAATTGCGCTAGCGCAAGGGCTCGGGGTGAGGGGCGACCAGCCGAGCGCCCCGGTGTAATGCCCGCGCCGAAGATGCGTTTGCGCTGCAGATGGCATCCGCGTACCTTGGTCACCTGGCTATGTACCTGCGCTCCCTCAGCATGTTGCTCCTCGTCGGCTGGCAGGCCGTCGGCGGAGGCCTGTTCGGCATGCTGCACGAGTGCAAGATGCGAGCAGAGGCGCAGGCCGAAGCCCGCGAGTGCTACTGCCCGCACAAGAAGGCCGACCCGTCCGACTGGACAGGCGCGACGCTCGAGGTCGACTGCTGCGAGTCCCACGAGCTGCTCGGCGGGACGCCGGCAGCCGTCGTCGATTCCCAGCGCTTCATCTCCGCGGTCGCCGCGCCCGTCGAGCTCGCTTACTGGAACCTCGCCCCGGCGGATGAAGGCGCCCTTTCGGCGCTCCACCTGCGCGACGTGCAGTTCGCGCAGGGCCCACCGCTCTTCCTGAAGATCCGAACCCTCCTGATTTGAGCCGACCCGCGCGGGCCCTTTGGGGCAGTTCGCGGCCTCCCGGGGCCGCGTCGTGTGGTCTGGCTCAATCTCAGGAGTTCTCACGTGTACAGCCTCTGGAAGCAGGCTGCCGTCGCGGTCGTCACCGCGGGCGCCCTGCTGATCCCCGTCACCAGCCGGGGTGAAACCGACGATCCCTTCGCCGGCGCGACCCAGCTCGATCGAGCCGTGTTGGTGCGCGAAGTCGTCGCCCGGAACCCCGACATCGGCGCAGCGCGCGCCGCCTGGTCGGCTGCGGAGCAGCGCATCCCGCAGGTCACCGCGCTGTCCGATCCGACTGTCTCCGTCGGAGTCGCACCATTCAGCTTCGGCGGCCACGGCGCTGCGCATCCCGGCGTGACCGTCGGGATCGAGCAGATGATCCCCTTCCCCGGAAAGCTCTCGCTGAAGGGCGACATGGCCGCGGCCGAAGCCGCCGCGATGCGGGGTGACCTCGACGCGATGAAGCTCGAGCTCGCGCTGATGGCCTCGTCCATGTTCGACGACTGGTACGTCGTGCACCGCGCGCTCGAGGTGAACGCGCATCACCTCGAGGCGATGCGACAGCTCAAGCGCTCCGCGTCGGCACAGTACGCCGTCGGGCGGGCCACGCAGGGCGATCCGCTTCAGGCTGAGGTCGAGCTGGCGCGGATGGAGCGCGAGCGACTGATGCTCGAGTCCGAGCAGCAGCAGCTCCAGGCGAAGATGAACGCCCTGCTCCATCTGCTCCCCGGCTCGGTCATCCCCCCACCTCCGCCGAAACTCGAGACCTCGGCGAAGGAGCTCCCCGGAATGGCCGAGCTCCAGGCCGAAGCGATCCGCCTCCGTCCCGAGCTCGCCACCGCGCGGGCCCGACTCACCGGCGCCGAAGCGGGCGTGGCCATGGCGAAGCGCGAATACCTCCCCGACTTCGGGGTGATGGCCGAATACGACTCCATGTGGCCGGACCCCATGCACCGGTTCATGGCCGGCGTGATGGTCGAGGTGCCCATCCAGCTCGGCCGGCGCAAGGCAGCCGTGGAGGAGGCTCGCGCCCAGCAGACGCGGATGCAGCACGAAGAGGAATCCAGGCTCAACCGGATCCGAGCCGAGGTCGCCCAGATGCGTGCACGGGTCGAGGAGGCCCAGCGCATCCTCGCGCTCTACGACAGCCGGCTGATACCCGCGGCACGAAATCGCCTGACCGCCGCACGTGCGGCGTTCGAGACGGGAGGCGGCAACTTCATGGCCCTCGTCGATGCAGAGAATGAACTGCGCGAGATGGAACTGCAGCAGCACGTGGCCGACGCCGACGTGCGCCGCCGTCTCGCAGAACTGGACCGCGCCGTGGGCCGGGTGCCCGGGCTGCCCCAGGAGGAACTTCCATGAGCATCCTTCGCAAAAAGCACCTTCTCGTTCCCACCGCGCTCGCAGTCGTCGGTCTCGTGGCAGTCCTCGTCTTCTGGCGCCCTCTCGCAGCCTGGTTCGGCCTGTCGGGGGCGAACGCAGCGGTCCACAACCACGCTCACGAGGCGAGCGCGCCCCAGGGACTTCCGCCCTCCGCGCGCAGTCAGCTCACGCGCGCCTTCGACGGCTATGAGCAGGTTCGAGCGCTGCTGGCATCGGACTCGATCGAAGGCCTCGCGGGCGTCGCGCAGGAGCTGGCGCAGTCGCTCGAGTCGACCCGCGCCGAGCTCGGCGACACGGCGCACGCGACCGGCGAGCAGCTCACGCTCGGCTCTGCGGCCGCGGTGAAGCTGCGAGATGCCGCCGACGTGCAGACCGCGCGAGACGCGTTCGCCGAAGTCAGCCAGTCGCTCATCGCGCTCGCCTCGCTCGATCCCGAGCTCCAGGACGGCTGGCGCATCTTCCAGTGCCCGATGACCAACGGGTTCGGGAAGTGGTTCCAGCGTTCGGACAAGATGGGCAACCCGTACATGGGCAAGAAGATGCTCGCGTGCGGGACCCGGTCCGCCTGGGAGGTCGAAGGCCTCCAGCTCGCTGCCGGCGCGGACGCCCATGAAGTGGCCCACTACACCTGCCCGATGCACCCGTCGGTGAAGCAGGCGTCGCCCGGTCAGTGCCCCATGTGCGGCATGGACCTGGTGCCCGTGACGAAGGGCGAGTTGCACAGCGGCGTGATCATCGTCGACGACGCGCGCCGGCAGCGCATTGGAGTGAAGACCGCGCAGGTGACGCGCGAGCCCCTGGACCTGGCGATCCGCGCACTCGGCCGGATCACCTGGGACGAGACCCGCCTCGAGGACGTGACCCTCCGGGTGAAGGGCTGGATCAAGGACCTGCGGGTGAGCGCCACGGGCGTGCCCGTGCGCAAGGGCCAGGTGCTGTTCTCGCTCTACAGCCCGGAGCTGTACTCGGCGCAGCAGGAGTTCCTGCTCGCGAAGCGCAGCGCGGGAGAACACGGCGACCCGACGCTCCTCGAGGCCTCGCGCCGTCGGCTTCGCCTGTGGGGCGTGTCCGAGGCGCAGATCGATGTGATCGCGGAGAAGGGAGAGCCGCTCGAGCACGTGCCGTTCCTCTCACCGGCCTCGGGCTACGTGATCGAGAAGGACGTGGTCGAAGGCGCCGCGGTCGAGCCGGGGATGAAGCTCTTCCGGATCGTGCCCCTCGATCGCGTGTGGGTGGAGGCAGACGTCTACGAGGCCGATCTCCCGCACGTGAAGGTGGGCCAGACCGCCACCGTCACCCTGCCCTTCCTCCCCGGCCGGAAGTTCGAGGGCAAGGTGAAGTACGTGTATCCGTATCTCGAGGGCGCGACGCGCACCGGGAAGATCCGCCTGGAGCTTCCGAACCAGGACCTCGAGCTCAAGCCGGACATGTACGCGGACATCACGTTCCACCGCGATCTCGGAGAGCGCCTGCTCGTCCCCGCGTCGGCGGTGATCTACACCGGTCCGCGCCGGATCGTGTTCATCGACCTCGGCGAGGGCCGGTTCAAGCCCCAGGAGGTGCAGCTCGGGGTTCGTGGCGCCGACGCGTTCGAGGTGCTCGGCGGGTTGAACGAAGGCGACGTGGTGGTGACCTCCGGGAACTTCCTGATCGCCGCGGAGAGCCGCCTGCGGTCGTCTGCGGACTTCTGGTCTGGAGGTGAGGAATGAGCGGCGAGAGCCAGATCCAGCACGGCCTCGTGGCGAAGCTGATCGCCGGGAGCGCGCGCACTCCGCTCCTCACGATCCTGCTCGTCGCGGCGCTGAGCGCGTGGGCCGTGTTCGCGCTTCGGGAGACGAAGCTCGACGCGATCCCCGATCTCTCCGACGCGCAGGTGATCGTCTTCACCGAGTGGATGGGCCGCAGCCCCGATCTCGTGGAGGATCAGATCACCTACCCCATCTCGTCGGCGCTGCTCGCGGCGCCCAAGGTGAAGGCCGTTCGCGGTCAGTCGATGTTCGGGATGTCGTTCGTCTACGTCATCTTCGAGGACGGGACGGACATCTACTGGGCGCGCAGTCGCGTGCTGGAGTACCTCAACACAGCGCAGAAGCGGCTGCCTCCGGACGTCGTGCCCACGCTGGGCCCGGACGCCACCGGCGTCGGCTGGGTGTTCCAGTACGCGCTGGTTGACGAGACAGGGAAGCACGACCTCCAGGAGCTGCGATCGCTGCAGGACTGGAACGTGCGGTATGCGTTGGAGAGCGTCCCCGGCGTCGCCGAGGTCGCCTCGGTGGGCGGGTTCGTGAAGCAGTACCAGGTGAACGTCGATCCCAACAAGCTCCGCTCGTACGGGGTCACGGTGATGGACGTGGCCAACGCCGTGCGCCAGTCCAACGAGGACGTGGGCGGAAGCGTGCTGGAGATCGCCGGTCACGAGCACGTGGTCCGCGGTCGCGGGTACATCAAGAGCCTCTCCGACCTGGAGACGATCCCTCTGAAGATGGGCGCGGACGGCACCCCCGTCTTCGTGAAGAACGTCGCCTCCGTGAGTCTGGGTCCCGATATCCGGCGGGGCATGGCCGAGCTCGACGGAAAGGGTGAGGTCGTCGGCGGGATCGTGATCATGCGCTACGGCGAGAACGCCCTGACCGTCATCGACGCGGTGAAGGAGCGGCTCGAGCAGGTGAAGAGCGGCCTCCCCGAGGGCGTGGAGGTGAAGATCACCTACGACCGCTCGGAGCTGATCGAGTCGGCGGTCGACACCGTCAAGGACTCGCTCATCGAGGAGATGATCGTCGTCAGCCTGGTGATCTTCTTCTTCCTGCTGCACGTGCGGAGCGCGCTGGTCCCCATCCTCACGATGCCCATCGCCGTGCTGCTCGCGTTCATCCCCATGTACCTGCAGGGGATCACCGCGAACATCATGTCGCTGGGCGGGATCATCGTGGCAATCGGCGCGATGGTCGACGGCTCGGTAGTCATCATCGAGAACATCCACAAGAAGCTCGAGGACTGGGAGCACGAGGGCAAGCCGGGTGAGCGCCGCGAGGTGATCATCCAGGCGATGCAGGAGGTCGGCCCGTCGATCTTCTTCTCGCTGCTGGTGATCACCGTCAGCTTCATCCCGGTGTTCACGCTCGAGGCGACCGAAGGCCGGATGTTCAAGCCGCTCGCGCTGACCAAGACCTACTCGATGGGCTTCGCCGCGATCCTCGCCGTGACGCTCACGCCGGCGCTGGCCGCCATCTTCATCCGCGGGAAGATCCTCAAGGAGGAGCACAACCCGATCAACCGCTGGCTGGTGAAGCTGTACACGCCGGTGGTGCACTTCGTGGTGCAGTACCGCCGGACCGTGATCGTGCTGGCCATCGCGGCGATGGCGTTCACCGTGCCCGCCTTCCTCCGGCTCGGGAACGAGTTCATGCCGCCGCTGAACGAGGGCGCGATCCTGTACATGCCGACCGCGCCTCCGGGGATGTCCATCGCCGAATCGGCGAAGGTCCTCCAGCACATGGACGCGGAGATCAAGAAGATCCCCGAGGTCGTCTCGGTGTTCGGCAAGCAGGGCCGCGCGGAGACCCCGACCGACCCCGCGCCGCTGGGCATGGCCGAGACCACCATCGTCTTGAAGCCGAAGGAGCAGTGGCGTGAAGGGCTCACCTGGGACGAGTTGGTGAAGGAGCTCGACGAGAAGCTCCAGTACCCCGGCATGCCGAACCTGTTCTGGATGCCCATCCAGACGCGGACCGAGATGCTCGCCACCGGCATCCGGAGCCCGCTCGGAATCCAGGTGTTCGGGGATGATCTGGACACGATCGAGAAGACCGCGATCGAGATCGAGCGGGCGGTGGCGGACGTGCCCGGGACGCGGAGCGCGTTCGCCGACCGCTCCACCGGCGGGTTCTACGTGGACGTGACGGTGAAGCGCGAGGAGGCCGCGCGTTACGGCCTGCGCGTCGCCGACATCAACGACGTGGTGATGAGCGCCATCGGCGGCGAGAACATCGCCGAGACCGTGGAGGGGCGTGAACGCTACCCGATCAGCGTTCGCTACGCGCGCGAGTACCGGGACGATCCCGAGCTGCTGAAGGAGGTGCTCGTCCCCACGCCGGCGGGCGCCCAGGTCCCGCTCGGGCAGGTGGCGGACATCGAGTTCGTCAACGGACCGCCGATGATCCGCAGCGAGGACGGCAAGCTCGTCGGCTTCGTGTTCGTCGACACCGATCGCCCCATCGCCGACTACGTGAAGGACGCGAAGGCGGCGGTGGCAGACGAGGTGAAGCTCCCCGCGGGCGTCCGGGTCGCGTGGGCCGGTCAGTTCCAGTACTTCGAGCGGGCGAAGGCGAAGCTGATGTGGGTGGTCCCCGGCACCCTCCTCCTCGTGTTCCTCCTGCTGTACCTGAACACCCGCTCGCTGGCGGAGACCGCGATCGTCTTCCTGGCCGTGCCGTTCTCTCTGATTGGCGCGGTGTGGCTCCTGTACCTGCTCGACTACAACATGAGCGTGGCCGTGTGGGTCGGGCTCATCGCGCTGGCGGGCGTCGACGCAGAGACCGGAGTGGTGATGCTGCTGTACCTCACCCTCAGCCACAAACGCGCGAAGGACCAGGGACGACTCCGCACCTTCGGCGATCTGAAGGAGGCGATCGTCGACGGGGCCGCGAAGCGCATCCGCCCCAAGATGATGACCGTGATGACCGACCTGATCGGCCTCATCCCCGTCCTGTGGGCCACCGGCACCGGCGCGGACATGATGAAACGAATCGCCGCACCGTTGGTGGGAGGACTCGTGACGTCCTTCATCCTCGAGCTCACCGTCTACCCGGCGATCTTCGCCCTGTGGAAGGGGCGCGGACTTCCGAACGAAACACCGGCTCCACAGGCGCTCCCTGCTCCCGAAGAGTCACTCGCAAGCTAACCCTCAACCCTCAACCCTCAACCCGAAGGAGAAGTGACCATGTTCAAGCGTTTGATGATTTCCGCCCTGGCCGCTGGATTCCTGTTCGCCGCCCCCGCGTTCGCCGCCGGTCAGGTCGTGAAGATGACCGTGACCGAGAACGGCTTCGAGCCCGCCAACGTGAAGGTGAAGAAGGGTCAATCGGTGACCCTCGAGATCACCCGGAAGACCGACGCAACCTGCGCGACCGAGATCGTGATCGACGAGCACAAGGTCAACCAGAAGCTCCCGCTCAACGAGACGGTGAAGGTCACCTTCAGCCCGAACAAGACCGGAACGCTCAAGTACGGCTGCGCGATGAACAAGATGATCGGCGGCGTGCTGTCCGTCGAGTAGTCCGCCGTTCAAGTACGCGCCGCAGGTTCGAGCGACCTGCGGCGCCGCCTCCAACGCAGGCTGGTCCGCCTCGCTGGCGCCCTGTGCCTGTCGCCCATCACGACACGACGGCCAAAAAGACTGACCGAGTTCGCTACAACAGTGCGGGCAATTGCTCGAATCCACTACAGACCCACAGCATCACCTCTAAGCGCCTGATGTGACTGGACTCTCAGGCGAAGATGCGATCCTCCTTTACATCTGACCTGCGCTCCTCTGCCGCATCTGGCGGATGCTCCGACACGCTGTGTCACGGATTTCTGAGGACTTGGGTGTTGGCACGACGGGTGCTGAAGGAGCCCTACCCGCGGAGGCTCCCTCTCGGCGGCTCACCCCACCCCATATCCGCTTGAGCGAGGTCATCGATGTCGTCACCTCAGTCCGTGCAACGCTGGGCTGCAGTCAGTGTGATGTCGTTGGTTCTTGGTTGTGGTCCGCAACAACTTGAAAGCCAGGCTTGGGAGGATTCCAGCGCCACAACCCAGGAGATCGTCGGCGGTTCCAACACGACCATCGAGGCGAACCCGTGGCAGGTCTCCCTGCAGAGCTCGAGCGGGAGCCACTTCTGCGGTGGCTCCGTGTTGAATGCGAACTGGATTCTCACGGCGCAGCACTGCGTGAACTCGGGCGGCTCCATCAGCAAGCCGGGACGAATCCTGGCGGGAAGCACCAGCCGGACCGGAACCGGGCAGGTCCGCTCGGTGGCCGAGGTGGTCGTCTATCCGGGCTACGTCGATCCGTCGGTGGGCAAGGACGTGGCGCTGCTGCGCCTGTCGACCCCGCTCGATCTGAGCGGCCCGAGCGTGAAGGCGATCCCGCTTGCGACGGCCGAGGACGCGTCGGCGGGAGTGACCGCCGCGGGCGTCATAGCGCGGGTGACCGGTTGGGGGACGACGCGCAGCGGAGGGGGATCGCTGCCCAGGACCCTGCAGACCGTCGACGTGAACGTGATCAGCAACGCACAGGCGCAGTCGAGCTACTCGCAGGAGAACATCACCGCGGACCAGCTCGCCGCGGCGGCGCCGGGCAAGGACTCCTGCCAGGGTGACAGTGGCGGTCCCCTCACGGTGCTCGAGGGCAACACGCGGGTGCTCGCGGGTGTCGTGAGCTGGGGCTACGGCTGTGCGGACTCGCGCTACCCCGGCCTGTACGCGCGGGTATCTTCCTTCGAGAGCTGGGTTGCTTCGAAGATCGGCGGTGGCACGACGAACCCGCCGCCCCCGCCTGCCTCGGGGACGCTGCTCTCCCAGAGCAGCCTCTCGGGGTCGTCGGGCACGTGGAAGCACTTCCCCATCACGGTGCCTGCGGGCGCCACCACGTTGACGGTGAACCTGTCGGGCGGCACGGGTGACGCGGACCTCTACGTGCGCGAGGGCTCGCAGCCCACCACGAGCGCGTGGGACTGCCGCCCCTACCGGTCCGGCAACACGGAGACCTGCACCTTCGATGCGCCTGGGGCAGGCACCTGGTACGTCTCGGTCCGGGCCTACAGTTCGTACTCGGGCGCCTCCGTCACCGCGACCGTCCCGTAGCGAAGCTTCGAATCCCGTCTCACCGGAGCCCCGTTCGTCACACGCGAACGGGGCTCTTCAATGAGGCGCGAGCCACTTCCCTACCGCGAGAACCTCACAGCATCGCCCGGGTTCTTCGTCCACCACGCCACGTGGGGGCGGCTGTTGGCGTCGAACCCGAGGACGGTCAGTGCCTGGGGCGCCGGCGCTGTGTCGACGATCTCGTGAGACCAGGTCCCCGCATTCCACGTGGCGAAGACCACCTCCCTGGAGAACAAGGTCTTCCAGGTGCCATGCAGCTTCCCGTCCGGCGCAAGCCGCAGGGACATTCCCCTTCCGTCCCCGGCCGACGGGCGCGCGAGCGGCATCGCGGCAGACCAATTGCCTCCCGCGGGCTTCTGCAGGTGGCGGAGCTCCAGCCAGTTCGAGGCGTAATAGAGGACGTGCAACGTGCCCTGCGCATCGAACGCGAGGCTGCTTTCTGTAACCGCGGCGGTGCCGTTCGACTGATAAAGGTTCTGGCGACTCCAGGCACCGGCCGAACGCGTCGCGTACTTCAGAAGTTCGAGGGCCGCACCGCTCTGGTTGCCGCTCACGGAATAAGTGATGTGCGGGTCTCCGGCTTCATCCAGGACCAGCTCCGGACGGTCGCCGGCGATCGGGTCGACCTCGACCGAAGCCCACCCGGTGGCGGATCGTTCGGCGTAACGCAGGGAGTTGTGAGCCCAGAACGCGACGCGAGGATGCCCCTGTGCGTCCAGCTTCAGCGAGGACCTTCCGCTCACCACCATGTTGAAGCTGTCGACCGCTTCGAAGGTCCAGGTGCCGCCGGGCGCCTTTCGCGCGTACTGGAGCCTCCCTGCGTGGAGGTCGTAGTAGCTGACGTGAAGGGTTCCGTCCGCACCTATCGCCACTGAGGCACCCGCGCCGACGTCGGCCGCGGTCGCGACACGTTCGACCACCCAGCCCGTCGCCGAGGCAGTCCGCGTCGCCACGATGAGGTCCCGCGCCGTGTAGGCGTAATAGGCCAGCGCCACCGAGCCATCCGGTGCGACATCCATGGCGAGGTCGGTTCCGACTCCGTTCGTGTTGTCGACCGTCTCGATGCAGCAGAAGCGATCCCCGGCGCGGCAGGCAACGCACGCGCCATTGCAGGCGAGGAACCCGGACTCACAAGCGCTCGCGACACAGCGGGACGAACGACAATCCGTCTCGGCCACACCCCCGGTCGGGCATGCAGAGCAGGCACCTTCACACACCCGATGACCGGTCACGCATGCGGTCGCCTGACAGGTATTGCCAACACACTCCGTCTCGGCAACGCCCGCGGTCGGACACGACGTGCAGGTCCCGCCGCAGGATTTCGCGTTGACCGCGCATGCATAGGTGCACGTCCCCATCGAGCAGCTCGCGACCGAATTGGCCATCGCATCACACGGCTCACAGCGCTGACCACAGGTCTCGACGGCATCATCGGAGACGCACTGGCTCCCGCACCGGTGAAAACCGACCGCGCATTCGCACTCATGGGAGTCCGTGTTGCAGACCTCGTTCGCCGCGCATTGATCGTTGATCGCACATCCGGCTCGGCATGTGCCGGTCGTGGGCTCACACCATTGGAAGCCATCACAGGGAACGTTGAGACAGCTCGAGCCGGCGTCCACCTCGCCTGCATCGAGTTCAAGGCCTGCATCGGCGTTCGGCGTTGGCGCGGAGGGACACCCGAGAAGCCAGAGAGAAGCTGCCAGGACAACGAAGCGAACGAAATGCATGAGACTTACCTCGAGCCCAGTGGGCGGAGAACGGACAGCTTCCTATTGGGGCTGGCTGGCAAATCCATCACCGATTGCGATCGTGGACCCAATCGATGCGCTTCGTTCCACCGGCTCGATTTAGCCGAGCCGTTGGCGAAGCATGCGGCCCACCTGGCGTGAGACCGGCACCTTCAGGCCGGTGCGAGTGACTGCAACGTAGCCCCCACTGCGCTGGGGCTCGAGGCGCACGACCCTGGCGAGGTTGAGGAGGTGCCTCCGATCAACGCGCTCGAAGGTGCTGGGTAGACGCTGCTCGAGCTCCTTGAGGCTCTCATTCGTGAAGAACGCACCGTCTCCGGTCAGCAGCGTGACCAGCGCGCCGTCGAAGCGCGCGCAGACGACCTCCTCGGGGTCGAGCAAGACGAGCCCCTGCCGGGTCTCCACGGCGATTCGAGGCAATGTCGCCGGCCGCGACTCCGAGCGTGCGGCGCGTGCCCGTGCGATCGCCTTGGCCAGGCGGACGGCAGTGACCGGCTTGAGGACGTAGTCGGTTGCTCCGAGATCGAACGCCTCGACGGCGTGCTCGGCGTGAGCCGTCACGAAGATCACCGCCGGCGCGCGATCTCCGTCCGGCACGAGCGCCCGGGCCTCGAGCCCGCTCAGGCCTGGCAGCGAGATGTCGAGGAGCAGGACATCCGGCTTCACCGAGGGAATCAGCGAGAGCACCTCTTCGGCCGTCGCGCACACCGCTGCGAGTTCGACGTCGGGAATCGCCTCGAGCAGTCGCGTGATGCGCTTGCGAGCCTGCAGTTCGTCGTCGACGGCCAGTACGCGCAGCCTGCTCACGCCGCCCTCCGCGGAAGGACGAGTCGAGCGCAGGTGCGCTCCCCGGTCTGGTGGATGTCGAAACGCGCGCGGCCGCCGTAGGACAAGGCGAGCTGGGAACGCATCATGTTCAGCCCGCGACCAGCGGCACGATCGGGGCGGAACGGTCCCGGGTTCTCGACCTCGACGCGGAGCGCCGGTCCGTCTTCGGAGACCCGGACCTGGATCGGTCCGTGGTGTCCCTTGCGCGGACCGTGCTTCACGGCGTTCTCAGCCAGCGTGACGAGAAGCAGCGGCGGTACCTCGGTCACGCCCGTTTCCTCGATCACGAGCGACACCGAGAACGCCTCGGCGTCGCGGATGCGGTGCAATTCGAGGAGCGCCTCGACCACGGAGAGCTCGCGCTCCAGCGGCCAGCTCCGGCGTTCGAGGCCCTCGAGGACATCCCGCAGCATCGACGCGAGCCGCAGGGTCGCCTCCTCGGCGACCCGCGGATCCTCGGCGCACCACTCGGCGATCGCGTTGAGCGTGTTGTAGAGGAAGTGGGGATCGAGGTGCGTGCGGATTGCCTTCAGCCGGCTGTGCTCGAGGCTGAGCTCGAGCTCGATGTCCCGACCGAGTCCCCACCCTCCCACCAGGAAGAGGACCACGGCGACGAAGAGGCTGCCGAGGTCGGTGAGGAACGTAGGGCCGAGCTCGAGCAGCGCGGGCAGCGAGATACCGCACAGGATGACCAGCGCCACGGCCTCGCCCAGGTACAGCAGCGACCCGATGACGCGTCGGCGGGAATGGGCGACCAGCGCGCGCCACCCCCACGGCCCCAGGAGGACGAAACCGGACGCCATGCCTGCCGGCACGACTCCGGAGAGCAGGCTTCCGGAGTAGATGACCTGGACGGTCACCAGCGCGACGGCGACGAGCGCGACCGGGAGAATCCGCCGGGGCGAAAGCAGCGCGGTCAGCGTCGTTGTGTAGCGCTCCACTGGCGGGCCCTCGCTGCCATCTTCGCACAGATGTCCGGTCGCGAGACCACCAGCGACAGGCCAGCGGCGATCGCCAGGATGGGCGCGACGAGCGTGGCCGCAAACCACGCGGCGACGTAGACCAGCCCAACGGCCAACTCCAGTGCGCTCCCCGGCATGGTGCCGGAGAGGATTCCGACTGAGTTGCGCGCGCCGGCGAGCTCGAGAACGAGCCAGATCGCAACGAGGAGAAGCGCGGGCCTGATCATCGCGCCACCTCCACCCCGACGCCGGCCCGCTGCCAGAGCGGTCCCTCGACGAGCGCGTACAGCAGCACTGCGTCCGCGAGTGCGTTGCCCGCGCCGTACCGCCGCTGGTCCTGCTCGTCGATCGGGAAACCGCCGATCTCGAGGCTGGTCAGCAGTCCCTCGAGGTAGTCGTCGTCGCCGAAGGATCGTGCGCCGACCAGGGCGAGGCCGCTCGATCCCGCATTGGCTTCGAGGATCGGGATCGTGGGACCGGAGTCGACGTCGACGGGCCCGCGCCAGGACGAAGGCCATTCGCGCGCCCACGCGAACCCCAGGAGCCCCTCGCCGAGCTCGGCGCGCGCCCGGTCGTACTGATCTCGCGCGAAGTCCTCGTCGATGAGCCGCAGCATGTGGGCCGCGAGCCAGAGCGTCGAGCCTTCGGGGCCGTCGAGCGGTGTGCCGTCCCACGTGTAGCTCGATACGAGCAGTCCGGTGCGTGGATCGACCAGATGCGCTCGCGCAGTGGCGATCCAGCGTTCGAAGAGCGCCCGGTGATCCTCGCCCGAGACGACATCGAACAGGCGGATCGCCGCGAGCGCGACGGTGTTGCAGAACGTCCAGGCCTCGTCCGGGTAGCTCTCACCGGAGAGCACGGGGCCACGCTCGAGCTGCGCGACGATGCGCGTGATCCGCTCGCGCAGCGACACGGCGCGCGCCGGGTCGGGGTCGACCACCTGGCGAGCGGCGAGCATCAAGGCGATCTCTCCCTCCACGAACAGACTGCTCGAAGCGAGGTCGCGCATCGGAGCGCGTCGGGCGTATGCCAGCAGGAAGTGGGAAGACCCGCGACGTTCGTCCGCCAGGGCCTCATCGATGATGCGATCAAGTGCGACGAGATGACGGCTTCGATCCGCCGGCTCGCCGAGCGCGAGATTGGCGAACGCGAGCGCCGAGAACGTACGTGCCATCAGGTCCCACTCGGGATTGCTGGCCCGGAGGCGTTGAAGTTCAGCACGTTCGGGGTGCTCCCATCGCGCGAGCTGCCGCGCGAGGAGCGCCTCGGCGACCTCGCGCCGATCGGCACGGAACCAGAGTGAGAGCGAGGGCAGCCACAGCAACGCAGCCACGAGGAGGCAGAGACCACCGCGAATGAGGCGAAGCATCGTCGAGTGCATGTCCGCAATGTGCAGTGCGCCCGATGAGCGCGTCATCGCCGAACCGGGCGAACGGCCCGGAACGCGGATTGAACGGTTGCAGGACGATCTTCAGTGGCAGTCGGTCGGCGGTGACACATTCTCGGGTCTGCGGTGTACAGCACTGCATGCACCCGATCCTGATCGCGACAATGGCTGTATTGGGATCGACTCCTTCCCCGGAGCCGGTACCAGCCGAACCGAAGACATCACGCCCCGCTCTCACCTTCGCCTACTTCGGTGAGTTCGCGTCGCACCCCGGACTCCTGATCGGAGGCGAGCTCCCTCTCGCAGAGTCTGGCGGACACCGCCTTTTTGCCGGCGCAAACGTCGGCACCTATTGGCATCAACGTCACAGCGTCGGCGCCTTCGCCGGGGCCGAACTCGGGTATCGACACACCTTCAACTTCGGTCTGCGCGCTGAACTCCTGGCGGGTGCCGGTTACCTCCGGACCTTTCTCGCCGCACCGGTTTACGCGCCCGACGCGAACGGGACGATGACCGAAGTCCAGGACGGGGGACGCTCGGCGCTGATGCCTTCGACCGCCTTCGGTCTCGGCTGGCACTTCGACCGGGCACGGAACGGTCCACTCGCCGCGTTCGCTCGGGTGCAGCTCTTCTGGCAGTACCCCTACAACAACGCAGCCCTCATTCATCCCGCCCTGCAGGTGGGACTCAACTGGCACTTCGGAGGCTGATCCCATGCGTTCCCATCGCATCCTGATTCTTGCGTTCTCCCTCCTCTCCGCATGCGGAGGAATCAGTGCAGAGGGCGACTACTACTTCGTCCGCAGCGGCGAGGCCGACCTCCCGGTCTGGGTGAGAGGCAACGTCGAGAGCGGCACCTTCCTCGTCTTCCTCCATGGCGGGCCCGGTTACAGCGCCATGGGGAACCCAGGCGCGCTCGCGTTCAACGAGCTCGAGAAGCGGTACGCGGTCGTCTACTGGGACCAGCGCGCCAGCGGGTCGAGCCAGGGCAACGTGGATCCCTCGACGCTCACGATGGAGCAGTTCGTCGAGGACACTGACCGTGTCCTCGAGACCCTCGCATTGCGTTACTCGCCACGCGCGGTGTTCCTCGTCGGTCACAGCTGGGGCGGCGCGCTGGGAACCGCGTACCTGCTCGATCCCGCCCGGCAGGCGAAGGTGCGGGGCTGGGTCGAAATCGACGGCTCGCACGACGTCGTCGAAGGCTATCGGCTCTCTCGCGAGCGAATGCTCGAGTACATCGACGCCCGGCTGGCGGAAGGTGTCGAGGAACCCTGGCGCAAGGCGCGAGATTTCTATGAGGCCACCGATCGGCTCTCCACTGACAACATCCTCACGCATACGAGCTACGTGGGCATGGCAGGTGGATACTCGTATCGGAACGAGGTCGCGAACGAGCGCTCTCCGGATGAGCTCATCTTCGCCTCACCTTCGAACACACTCGCCTGGGGGCACAACGAAGTCGCGACCCCCATGCAGTTCGACTTCTATGGCCTCTCGTTCACCCGCGACATGGAGCGTCTGACGCTTCCGTCATTGGTGATGTGGGGCCGCCACGATGGGATCCTTCCCGTGGGGCTCGCCCAGCAGGCGTACGAGGCCCTCGGCACGCCCGGCGACCTCAAGCGGCTGGTGATCTTCGAGGAGTCCGCACATTCGCCCCAGGACGATGAGCCGACGCGGTTCGCGACGGAGTTGAGCTCCTTCATCGACCAACACCGCTGATCGCGACTACCTCCACCGGTAGCTCAACCCAGCTCGTGGAGAGCGCGCTGCGAGGTGATCACCCCGTCGG
This sequence comes from Myxococcaceae bacterium, assembly GCA_049589315.1. Taxonomy (GTDB): domain Bacteria; phylum Myxococcota; class Myxococcia; order Myxococcales; family Myxococcaceae; genus JBAWAM01. The sequence continues at coordinate 10,863 of JBAWAM010000273.1, read as the reverse complement.
CGTCGGCGTAGAGGTGATCCCCGGGCACGAACTCCACGCCGGCGAAGCGCACCGGAAGATCGCGCTGGCCCTCGTTGCGCTTCTCGCTCTTCCGCGGATGCGTTCCGAGGGCTTTCACACCCAGGGCCATGCCGGCGATCGCCTCGCTGTCCCGAATGCACCCGTTCACCACGACGCCGGTCCAGCCGTTCTTGACCGCGAGCGCCGCGAGTTGATCGCCAAGCAACGCGCAACGCATGGTGCCACCGCCGTCCACCACCAGCACCCGGCCGTTCCCCGGCTCCTCCAGCGCCCTTCGAACGAGCGAGTTGTCCTCGGGGGCGCGCACGGTGCAGATAGGCCCATGAAAGCTGCGGCGTCCGCCGAAGTCGCGAAGCCCCGGGTCGGCAACCTGCACTTCGTTCGGATGCGCGTCGGAGAGATCGGTCGTTGCTGGATCCATGTGGGAATTCTCGCGCAGACTCACGCCACCGCGGCAACGTGATGGCGGACCGCAGGTCCAGAGTGCGTCATTTGGCGGGTGGGCGACACCATCTCGAGCCAGGATTTCGCGGTGGCCATCGTCGACGAGCTCGAGAAGCCGCAGTTCCAGCGCACGCGGTTCACCGCCGCGAACTGAGGCTGTCGAGCCATCGCTGCGCGCATTACAGTCTTCGCCATGATCGCTTTCTTCGGGATGGGCCTGCTCGGTTCGAACTTTGTCCGGGCGCTGCGTCGCAAGGGCCACGAGGTCAACATCTGGAACCGCACCCATGCGAAGACCGAGGCGGTCGCGGCGGAGAGCGGCGCGCGCGCGTTCGAGGATCCGGCCGAAGCCGTTCGCGGCGCGTCGAGACTGCACCTGACGCTCTCGGACGACGCGGCCGTCGACGAGGTGCTCGAGCGTGCGCGCCCGGGCTTCTCCAGCGCAATGGTCATCGTCGATCACACGACGACGACCGCGAGCGGTGCCGAGGCGCGCGTCCTTCGCTGGAGGGATCGCGGTGTGCGCTACGTCCACGCGCCGGTCTTCATGGGCCCGCAGAATGCGCGCGAGTCGACCGGCGTGATGCTCGTCTCGGGAGACACGAAGGAGCTCGATCCGCTCCGGCCTATCCTCGAAGAGATGACCGGCAAGTTGGTCTACGCAGGGCCGCGGCCGGACGCTGCCGCGTCGATGAAGCTGCTCGGCAACATGTTCCTGATGTTCCTGACGACAGGTCTCGCGGACATGCTGGCCCTGGGGAAGGCGCTCGGAGTCCCACCAGACGGTGTGGCCGCGCTCTTCACGTACTTCAATCCCGGGGCGACCGTGGACCAGCGCCTCAAGCGGATGATGGACGCCAGATATTCCGAGCCCTCGTGGGAGCTCGGAATGGCCCGGAAGGACGCGCGCCTGATGCAGGAGGAGGCGGCGAAGGCGGGCGTGCCGCTCGCCATCCTCCCGACGATCTCCCGGCGCATGGACGAGGTGATCGCCCAGGGACACGCCCACGACGATTGGACGGTGCTGGGCAAGGACGCGCTCTGACCGCGTGGCGCCGGGCTCGCGTCAGGTCTCGGCGCGCCGCAGCGTGAACAGAGTCAACTCCGCCGCGGCGCCGAGTCTCGGGACAGGGGTGTCCATCCCGATGCCACGGTTCACGTACAGCTGGTTGCGGCCGAGCGCGTAGTAGCCACGTGAGTAGGGCTGTTTCGAGATCCGCAACGCCATGTTGGTGATGCCCGGGATCACGAAGTGACCGCCGTGGGTGTGCCCCGACAGACACAACACGCCGGCCTCGGGGGGAAGTCGATCCGCCGTCGACGGCGTGTGGGCCAGCACGAGTCGACTGCCTTCGTGCGGCACACCGCGGAACGTGGCCGGGACGTCGTCGTTTCGGGTCCTGCCGTCGTCGATGCCCAGCACCCGGAACGAGGCTCCTCGCAGCTGCAGCGTGGTGTGCGTGTTCTGGAGCACCGCGATGTCCGCCCGCTCCACGGCCTTGCGTATGCGGTCCGCGCCGGCCCAGTGATCGTGGTTCCCCAACACGGCCACAGCGGGCATTTCGAAGCCGACAAGAAGATCCGGAATCCTCTCCACCGGATCGCGCCGCGTCGTGACGAAGTCTCCCGTGAGGACCACCAGGTCGGCTCCCCGCGCATTGATCTTGCGAACGGCAGAGATCAGCCGTCCATCGGGGGTGTGCGCACCGACGTGGAGATCCGAAAGCTGCGCCACGCGCAATCCATCGTGCGCCTCATCGAGACCCGGGACGAAGACCTCGACCTCCTCGATGACGAAGTCGTCGTGCCCTGAACCGGCCTCGGCGACCGTCGCGCCGACGAAGATCCCTGCGGCACCGAGCAGGAGCTCGCGCCTGGTGAGCTTCACTTGGTTGTCTTCCTCTGTGGGAGAGGCCCTGGAAATGGCCGCGGACGAATCGTACCATTGCCAATCCCCCAGGAAGCTCGGCCGCTCGCTGGGCTTCGAGTTGGGGCGATCCTTCTCGGACCTACTTCGTTCCTGCGTCGCCGCCGCCGCCCATTCCGGTCTCCGGCTGCTGCGTCGTGGACCTGGCGGAGATCTCCACCGCAACCGGCTCGGCATTCAGCACCTGGAACTGCGCCTGGACCTGGTCGCCCTCCTTCAACGCCTTGACCGAAGTCTGCTCCCCGTCCTGCTCCACCTTGGTCTGGTCGCGGACGCTCAGCTTCACATCGGGGAGGTTCTCCCGCTCGAGCACGATGTTCTTGTCGTCCACCGACTTGACCGTCCCCTCGACGTCGTAGCTGTACTCGGTGTTGAAGGCCTGCTGCGTCTTCTCCTTCAGGGACTCGGCTTCCTTCTCGATCTTCGGCTCTACTTCGGTGGCGTCGATCTGCGCCAACGCAGCAGGCCCTGAAAGAACCATCAGCGCAGCCAGCAGCTTCTTCATGGCATCTCCCTCGTGAGAGCCACGGTGGGGTTCGATGCGACACGGCGGAAGCAGACGTGCGCCCACACTCGACCGGGCGACCGGGCAGCAGCCGGGCGGGTATGACGCCGGATGTCATGTTCCTGTACAGCAACCGCGCTGAGGGTGGGTCCGACAATACCCATACCTATGCCTTCCAAGACTGGCCTGTCGAAGCCCTGGACGCCGGACACCTCCACCCGCTCCGAGTCATCCCGCTCCGAATCATCCCGTTCGGGCTCGTCGCGGAAGATCGCCGAAAGGACGGAGCAGCCGGAGTCGTCGGCTCCCCCGAAGCGGAGTCGGCAGGAGAAGCTCGATAGGTTCCTCAACTTCGTGGACAAGGTCGAGAAGGTGACCGGCGTCCTCGGGTCGGCTCTGGGCGCGGTCAGTGCGGCTTCGGATCTGGCGGAGACCATCCGTCCACGCAGGCAGACCCAGAACCACACGGGCTACGCCGACGCGAACGCCAACCACCACGCAAATACCTACGCCAACGGTTGGGGCCAGCAGACCGGCGGTGGCGGGGGCTACGTCTACCCGTCGTACGACTACAGCCAGCCGAACGACTACCAGTACCGCGACCTCTCCACTGCCAAGGACGCCACGTTCAACTGGGCCCAGATGAAGCCGGAGGTGACCAAGTACGCCAAGGCGCACGGAGTCGATCCCCATCTCCTCGCGGCCGTAATGCTTCAGGAGTCGGGCATCGACCAGAAGAACCCGACCTGGAAGAACTGGAAGGTCCACCATGACGGCACCGGACATGGCCTCATCGGCCTCGATGATGCCGGCAAGCTCCCCGAGTTCGAGAAGTGGCTACACGACAGCAATAAGGTGGACTACCTCCCGAAGCTGAAGAACGCCGACGCCATCAAGCCCGAATGGCAGATCGAGTACCTCGCCAAGGAGCTCGCCACCTCGCAGAAGAAGTACGGGCAGATGGGCGCCGCAATCCTCTGGCACACCGGTAACCCCAAGGCGATGGAGCCAACCGACCCGTCCAAGGACAACTGGAAGCTGTCGAAGCAGAAGAAGGCCGCCAAGGACTACACGGGATACATCCAGCAGCACATGGCGACGTTGAAGAAGCAGCCGTGATGACGACGGCGGACAAGTCCTCAGCGGACGCTGATCACCGTCCCGCGGCTGTAGCGGCCTGTCTCGTCCGTCACCGCGATCACCGCATTGCCTCCGTGCTTGCACGCCGCCGTCCGAATGGCGTCCACGAACGCCGCCAGGTCCGTCGCGAGCTTCGCCGGGTCCTCGGGCTCCACCTCACCGACAATCGAATACCCCCGGTCGGGCGCGGCCTGGAGCACCTCGAGCTCGCACGCTTCGGGGAGCACAGGTGATTCGGCCTGGTGCGCGTTCAGGCGGTACCTCGGCGCGCATCCAACAGCGAAGGTCATCAGCAAGGCTGCCTTCCAGATGCGCACGCGTGTGTCCTCCTGATGCAGCGAAAACCGCTGCACTCTATCCGACCGTGAGGAGAAACACTCCAATCGGATCCGCGCGGCCGTTGAGAAGGATCTCGACCCGGTGTTCGCCGGGATGATGTGCCCGCGTGGTGAGTTGTCGAAGCGTGATCGTCTTGCGGAGCGCTGCGGCCTCGCCCGGCGCGAGCGCCACGTTCCGCAGCTTGAACACCTTCGGCCGGGCTGCGCCGTTCGCCTTGACGAAGTGCACCGCGAGATCGACCACCATGTTCCGGTCTTCACGGGACCGGTTCTCCACCTCGACCGCCACCTCGACCTTCCCGCCAATGCACACGCGCGCCGGCTGCACCGTCCCACGCACGCGCACGCCCTTCGACGAGCCCGCTCCCATCAGCGCGAGCGCGCCCGGATGGCACTTCTTCACCAGCGACCGGAGCGCATGGCGAACGAGCCTCTTCTTGTCGGGGCTGGCGTGCTCGAGCCAGCGCGCGCAGGTCTCCACCAGCAGGTCCGGGTGGTCCTTGCCGATATCGTTCAGGTTGTTCGCCACCGATCGCCGGACGAACTCCTCCGCGTCGCCTTTCAGCAACTCCAGCAGCTCGAGAACCGGCGCGGGGTTCTTCTGGAACGCGGGCAGCCGCCTCGCCCATGGGAGCCGAGGCCGGGTGCCTTCTGATACGAGCCGCCGCACGTGCGGGCTCGGGTCATCCGCCCACCCGCGCAGCACCTCGATCGTTCTCTCCGGGGCGCGTTCGAGAAACGCGCGGATCGAGAACTCGCAGGTGAAGCGCTTCGTCAGCGCGTGTTGCGCCTGCATGGAGGCATCGAAGTGGTCGAGGCCGTACTCAGCCACGAACATGACGTGCGGCAGATACAGGAACGGCGCCATCCCGTTCCCGTCGACGCCTTTCAGCTCCTCGCCCGCCGAGCGCACGAGGATGTCCATCGCACGTTCGGGGTCGTCCGGCAGCGTCTCGCGCAACGCGCGCATGATGTGGCGGCCGCGTTCCAGGAGCTCGAGGCGCTCCAACCCGTCGGACGCCTTCTCCACGAACTCGTGCTCGGGGAAGGAAGGCCAGACACCTCGGATCATCCCGCCGATTCGCCGAACCACATCTTCGTCGAAGAAGTCCTTGAGTCGGTCAGCCATTGCGCGGGCAGCGTAACGCTTCTCGTCAGAGGAAGAAGCGCGCTCAATCCGCGGCGAAGCAGTAGATGCGGCCCCCGCCGCCGCGCGGGGCCGTGTCGTGGCAGCCACCGTTCTCGTGCACCGAGTTCCAGGGCCGGTACTGCTCGGCATCGCTCCCCCCCGGGCCCAGCCCGTCCGAGTGGCCCACCCAGGCGGTGAGGCCGGGGTCCGCGGAGGTCCAGTCCGCGCACGTCTTGCCTGTCATGAGGGTGCCGTCCCGGTTGGAGCCGGTTAGGATGTCGTGGACGTTGGGCGTGGGGGAGCCCGGCCATTGCCCAGGCACCCGATCCCCCTTCTCGTCGAGGAATACCTCCGGGTCCCCGAAGCGGGCGTGGAGGTCTTCGAGATCCGCTGCCACCTGCACCTGCTTCGCGTTGAACCAAGGCCCGCGGCCGATGCGGTCTCGCGCATGCTCCGGTCCTCCTCCCGAGCCCTGCTCCACGCTGAGATAGGCGCGCCAGGTCCGCGCCCCCTCGCCGACAGCCGCGGCGAGCTCCTGGCAGCGCTGGTCCGCCCCCGCCAGCCCCCCGAGATTTCCGGTGGTGCTGCCTGTGCTGGAGACGAAGACGCCAGGAGGCGGTTTCTCACTGCAGGCGGTGAGGCCGCCCGCGAGCGCGAGGCTGAGGACGAGAGGCCAGTGCGAGAGAGCCCCGCCGACCCGTTCATTCGAGTGAACAGTGTTCATTCTCGTGATCACCGAAGTGTAGGCGGGAGATGACACCGAACCTTCTCCCCCTGGGGCGTCCCAGAGAGAAACCACTCGGATGCCGTTGCGGAATCGGTCGGCACGCACATTGCTCTGTTGTCCAGCACTCAGCAGCTTGCCGCATCCCGTGGCAGTTCATCTGAGAGGTGGCCAATGAATAAGACTTTGGGAACAGTGCTCGGTTTGGCGTTTCTGGCCGTTTCTTCGACAAGCTTCGCCAAGGACTACGTCCAATACAGCGACGGAACCTGTGGCCAGGAAGGCCTTCTCGGGGCTGGACCCTGCGATTCCATCATCAACGTGCGTGGAACGGTGACCTACACCGGCGGCTACTACTACGTGAGTGGCTACAGGCTCATGAGCGCCCCTCAATACAGCACCACGTACGCGGAGTTCATCGGGCGCAGGGTGGAGGTCTCGGGGACGAAGGATGACACGGTCAAGGGCATCTGGATCGAGATCATCCGCCGCAAGTAACTGGCTCGTCGTGAGGTGACCCACTCGTCCCACCTCCCCGCGTCACAAGGAGGCGGGACGAGCCTGGTCGATCACACGTTTACGGACTGCATCCCGGCCTCCGGATACCGCAGGCCCGCCGCAGCGCCCTTCGGAGCGACTGCGTCGATCCGCGCGAGTTCCTCGGCGCTGAGCTCGATCCGGGTCGCGGCGATGTTCTCATCGAGGTGCTTCCGGCGGGTCGTCCCGGGGATGGGCACGACGTCCTCTCCACGCGCCAGCACCCACGCCAGGGCGAGCTGTCCGGGCGTCACGCCCTTCTCCTTCCCGATCGCGTTGACCTGCTCCACGAGGTGCAGGTTCTTCTCGAAGTTGGCGCCCTGGAAGCGGGGGTTCTGCCGTCGCCAGTCGTCGGCGGGGAGATCTTCGAAGCGCTTGAAGCGGCCGGTCAGGAACCCTCGCCCGAGCGGGCTGTACGCGACGAAGCCGATGCCGAGCGAGCGCACGGTGGGAAGGATCTCGTCCTCCGGATCCCGCGTCCACAGCGAGTACTCGGTCTGGAGCGCGGTGATCGGATGGACCTTTTGGGCGCGCCGGATCGTCTCCGCCGACGCCTCGGACAATCCCAGGAACCGCACCTTGCCCGCCTTGACCAGCTCGGCCATCGCCCCGACGGTCTCCTCGATCGGCACCGTCCGGTCGACGCGATGCTGGTAGTAGAGGTCGATGTGATTCACCCCCAGCCGCTTCAGGGAGGCGTCACACGCCTGCCGGACGTATGCGGGGCTCCCGTCGATGCGCAGGAACTTCCCATCCGGCGAGTACACGTTGCCGAACTTCGTCGCCAGGACCACCTGGTCACGTCGTCCGGCGATCGCCCGTCCCACGAGCTGCTCGTTCAGGAACGGCCCGTACATGTCCGCGGTGTCGAGGAAGTTCACCCCGGAGTCCAGGGCGTGCTGGATCGTCGCGATCGACTCGGCCTCGTCGGCCCCACCATACGCAAAGCTCATCCCCATACAGCCGAGGCCGATCTCGGAGACCTCGAGCCTTCCACCCAGCGTCCTGTGCTTCATGCGTCCCTCCGGTCCGTGCGCAGCATGCAGACTCGCGTCGTCCCCGGGGCTGCTATCGCGACGTCTGGAACTCGGCCTGGATGCGGGTGACCACCATGTCACCTTCGATGTGGTCGATCTCCCCGAACGGGATCCGCTCCTTGCGCCGGAACAAGAGCCCCCTGCGCGCAGTGAAGATCCCGTCCTCGACGCGTCGCACCCGACCGAGCAGCTTCCCGTCGAGCGTCCGGACGCGCATGCCGCGGTGGAGCTCCGAGCGTTCCATGCTGCGAGATTTGTCCTTCGCCGCGCTCCGTGCAACGAGCGCCAGGCAGCTCGCCCCGGCTTGCGTCAGGCGTGCGCGCCAGGCTGCGTTCCGACGAAGGGCGCCAGCCATTCCGTGAGCTGGGGAAGCGGCATCACCCCGCTTCGGCGCACCACCTCCCGCCCTCCGCTGAAGACGATGAAGGTCGGGATGCCCTTGATCCCGAGCCGGTCGGCGGCCGCAGGATCGCGCTGGGTGTCCAACTTGAGCACGAGCACTTCGCCCGCATGAGCGCGACCGTACTGGTCGAGGATCGGTGCGGCCATCCGGCAGGGTCCACACCACTGCGCCCAGAAGTCGACCAGGACGGGGACAGGAGAAGAAGACATCGCCCGCTCGAGGGCAGCCCCGTCCACCTCCTGCGGCGCGCCACTGACATCCAGGGAGTTCTTGCAGCGCCCACACACCGGCGACCCTGAGTGGCTCGCCGCAACGCGGTTGATTGCGCCACACGAAGAACAACGGAACATGGCTTGACCTCCTATGCAGCCAAAGGTCGGGCTGTTCATTGGCTGCCGCCGGGTTGACGAAGGCCTTACCTGCCGGAGGGCAGCGTTCCAGGCTGAGCGGCATGCGCTCGATCGCCGCGGGTGTGCTGCTCCTCCTCTTCCGCGCTCCATTGGCGGCTGCACAACACGAACACGCGCCGCCGCTGTCGGCCCCACCGGGCCACCTCGATCCGATGAGCGGCCCGCTCGATCTCTCCGTTCATCGCTGGGGATCCGGAACTGCGTGGCAGCCGCCGTCCACGCCCATGTTCGGACACATCTACGTGTTCGACCGATGGTCGGTGATGCTGCACTACAACGCCTTCGCCGGCCTCGACGCGCAAGGCACCGAACGCGGCGACACCGAGCTGGTCGGCATCGGCTGGATCATGGGGATGCTGCGCGGTCCTCTTCTGGGAGGGCAGCTCGGAGCGCGGGCCATGCTCAGTCCGGAGCCAATCGTCCAGGGGCGCACCGGCTATCCGCTCCTCCTCCAGACGGGAGAGTCCGCGTTCGGTCGCGCGCTGGTCGATCGTCAGCATCCGCACGACCTCTTCATGGAGCTCGCCGTCACGTACCAGCGCGCGCTCGGTGACGACCTCGCCTTCGAGCTGTACCTCGCGCCGTCGGGAGAGCCGGCGCTCGGCCCGGTGGCTTATCCCCATCGGCTGTCGGCCCTCGCCGATCCCCTCGCGCCGATAAGCCACCACTGGCAGGACTCCACCCACATCGCGTTTGGGGTGGTCACTGCAGGGATCTACAGCCGAAGCGTGAAGCTCGAAGCCTCGCTGTTCAACGGCCTCGAGCCCGACGAGGCGCGGTATGGCATCGATCTGCGTCGGCTGGACTCCGGTTCGATCCGGCTCAGCGCCACGCCCTCCGACCGGTGGGCGCTGTCCGGCTCGTTCGGGTACCTGCGGGAGCCCGAAGCGCGCGAGCCGGGGCACAGCCAGGTCCGGGTGTCCGCGTCCGCGATGTACAACGAACCGCTCGGAGACGGCGCGAACTGGGCGACCACGGCCGTGCTCGGACAGAACAGGCCCGAGGAGGACCCGGCCACGCTGTCTCTGCTGGTCGAGAGCAGCCTGTGGTCGAACCGGAACGTCTTCTTCGGGCGGGCCGAGTTCGTGGAGAAGACGGCGCACGACTTCGATCTCCATGACCTCCCCGAGACCACCCTCCTCCCCGTGAGCAGCTTCGTGCTGGGCTACGCGCGCCAGTTCGGTCCCTTCCTCGGGGTGGTTCCAGCCGTCGGGGTCCGCGGGTCGGTCGGCATCGTCGGGGATACGCTCGAGGGGCTGTACGGAACGCGCCTCCCGCTCGGCGCGATGATCTACCTGTGGATCTCGCCCGAGCAGATGCGACATCCGGGCCACTGACCTACTTTCCCAGCAGGGGTCGGGAGAACTTCGCGGCAGACGCTGCCAGCGCCACGCTGCCCATCGCCGCGAGGACGCGGTGACGGTTCAACCAGAGCTGAATGCTCCGAGGGCGCGCGCGCCGCTCGAACGCACCATGCGCCCCATGGTCTCCCCTCACCGGAGCGAACAGGTTGTCGGGACGATCCGGATTCCGGGGCTGCTGAGTCTGCTGCGAGGAGAACCCCTTCCACGCGAGGTACCGGTCGAGCAGCCCGGGGATGAACTTGTCCCCCACGATCGCCCTCACCGCGGACATCCCCACCGAGATGGCGCGTCGCCGGTGCGTCGACGCCCACACGATGGCGTCCGCTGCGACCTCCGGCTGGAAGATGGGCGGCACCGGCTGCGCTTCGTTGGGCAGCCGGCTGCGGACCCACCCGAACTGGGGCGTGTTCATCGCCGGCAGGTGCACCATCGTGACGTGCACGCCCACTCGGTCGTGGAACAGCTCGCTCCGAAGCGATTCGGTGAAGCCGACGATGGCGTGCTTCGAAGCGCAGTACGCCGACTGGAGTGGGATGCTCCGGTACGCGAGGGCGGAGCTGACCTGGACGATCGTCCCGCGGTTGCGCAGTCGCATCCGGTGGAGCGCCGCCATCGTCCCGTACACGTAGCCCAGGTAGGTCACCTCGGTGACGCGCTTGAACTCGTCCGCCGTCATCTCCAGCGCGCGCGAGAACACCGACGTCATTGCGTTGTTCACCCAGACGTCGATCGGCCCGAGCTCGCGCTCGACGAGCTCCGCAGCGGCTTCGACCGCCTTCGCCTCCGCGACGTCGCACGGCAGCACCAGCGCGCGGCCCCCCTCCGCCTCGACGTCCCTTCGCGCCCCCTCGAGCCCCTCTTCTCCGCGCGCGATGAGCCCGACG
>JBAWAM010000272.1:0-3086 GCA_049589315.1 Myxococcaceae bacterium | reverse complement strand
TGCTCGATGCCGCTGCCGTTGATGCCCACGTTCACCTTCGCCCTGAACTTGTTCACCACGTCCTGGGTCGTCGGGGTGAGGATCTTCGGGTTGTTGGCGTCTCCGAGGAGCCGTCCCTTGGCGCCGTCCGCCTTGCCGGGGATCCCGGGGAAGGGCGAGGTGTAGGCGTCATCCATGTCGGTGGTGGTGACGCCGATCTGCCAGTCCACGTTTGCGCTCTGTGCGTAGCTGATGAACGACGCGAAGTTGTTGGCGAGGTTGTTCTGGTGGACGTCCATGGAGCACGAGTCGTCGACGGTGAAGAGCACGTCCGCCTTCGGCTTCTGGTCCTGGACGAACGTGTCCGTGTTCCTGCCGGTGGCCTCTCCGCTGCCCTCGAGCGTCACCAGATACCTCACGCTCATCCCGCCCTGGATCACGTCCACTCCAATCACGCCGGAGTCCTTGCCGAGGTCGAGCGGCTTGTACTTCGCCTGGAAGTTCACCGGGCTCGAACCGGGTGACATGCTCAGCCCGTTCGTCGGAATGGCTGGCGTCTGCACGAGGTGGAACTCCGGGCACGCTGCCGCCCCCACGCAGTTCGGGCCGCCGGGCTGCTGTCCGGCGCCGTCGATCATGGCGAAGCCCCTGAGCGTGATGGACTGGGTGCAGATGTTGTAGATGGCGAAGGTCCGGGTGGACGAGTTGCAGCCCGGCTTCACCGCGCCGAAGTCCAGGTGCGCGGGCGCGATGGTCAGGCACGACGGGCCGACCTGGGTCTCCAGCGCGACCGTTCCGGACGGGTTCGTGGGCGAGGACGCGAAGTACTGCAACCTGCCGGTGAGGTTCACCACCGAGTTCGGTACGGTGCCCAGGGGCGAGACCCGGACGAGGACCTGGAGCGCCTCGCCCGGCCCGAGCTCGTGCGACGGCACCGGGCCATTGGGCATCGAGTAGGACGGGTCCGTGCCCGGCGCGAGGTCCACGCCCGAGATGAGGCAGGTCTCGCCCGGGGCCGAGCCGCGGTTCCTGAAGGTCACCGGGACGTCCTTGATCGTGCCGGGCGTCACCAATCCGAAGCTCACCTTCGCCGGGCTCACGCTGTAGTCGCACGGCGGCATCGCCACCGCGTCGGAGGTGATGAGGATCTTCGTCTCGGGCTCGTCCGGATCGTTCGAGTAGATCGTGAGCTCCGCCTCCTTTCGGCCCAACGAGTTTGGCGTGAGGGTCACGACCAGGTCGGCCGTGTTTCTTCCCGCCAGGGCCTCGAGGCCGACGTTCGGCTGGTACGAGGGCGGGATGCCCACGCTGATCTCGCTGGTCGCGGTGGTGGCGTTGAGCGGCTTGATCGCGATGTAGGGGAGCTGGCCGGGCGCACCGCTCGCGCTGACCTGACCCAGGCGCAGGTTGCCGTCCGGATGTCCGTTGGGAGGCGTGGTCCCCATGTTCATCACGGTGAGACGCCGCGTCACCGAATAGGGAGGGTTGGAGTTGGAGAAGAACGCCGTCTTGCCGAAGTTCAATACGGACGACGGCATCACCTGGATGTCCGGGCCACCGCCGAAGCAGGTGAGTTGAATCGTCCCCGACGGCTGTTTGGCGATAGGCGTCCTGAACGTCAGCTGCCCCGAGCGCGTGCCGAGTTGGGTCGGCTTGCACACGACGGGCAGCTGTCGCTCGCCATTCCCCGGGACCACGAACTTCGCGGGATCGGCGCCGGGTTCACCCTTCACCGCGAAGTCGGAGGGGAGGGTGGTGGAAACGTCGAAGAGCTCCACGTCCGCGCTGCCGCGGTTCTTGAAGGTGACCCGCTTCACCGACTCGGTGCCGGGGCTCACGTAGAGGAAGTCGAGCGAGGGGGGCGTCCACTCGAGCACCTCGTCCACGCCGCGGCCGATGAGGGTGATCTCGGCCTCTCCGCAGGCGGACCCGGCGCGCACCTTCACCTTCGCCGCGTAGGCGCGCGTCTCCGTCGGCCTGAACTCGATGTTCACGTTCTGCGTGGTCCCCGCGCTGATCGTGAACGGACCTGAGGGGCTGCCCGCCGCGAACCCGAAGGCCTGGTGATCGCCGGTGTCGCTGGTGATCGCCCCGACATTCGCTTCGGTGTCGGCGGCCGATCCGTTCTGGATCTCCACCGGCTTCGTGCCGTGTGATCCGACCGCCACGCTGCCGAAGTCGATCGACGACGGGAGCTGACAGGTGCCCGCCGACGCAGCCCCGCGCAGGACGATCGTGGCGGTGTCTTCGCCATCGCGCGTGCCGCCGGCGGTCAACACCAGCTTCACCAGGAACTCGTCAGCGAGCTGCGCTCCGCTCGCCGTCTTCGGAGCGAAGAACATGTCGAACTCGACCGACTCCTGCGCGCCGACGTTCGTGTCCGGCACGAAGCGCACTTCGAACGGCGCCTCGTCGATGATGTCGGTCCCGATGCTGACCTCGCTGTTGCCTTCGACCCGCTCCATCGAGAGGAGCGTCAACGTTCCGCCGCCGAGGTTCTTCACGATCAGCTTCTTCTGCAGCGTCTGGCCCAGCGGGAGCGTGCCGAAGTCGTAGGTGGCATCACGCGCGGTCACGACGTTGTCGCTCTCGTCGTGGTGGACGATCCCGATCTCTCCGTAGCTCCTGCTCACCTGGCTGCGATCGCATTGACAGCCCTGGATGATGACCACGGCTGCGAGAACAACTCCGGTCAGCGTGCGGACTGAATGCACGTACATCGAGGTCCCCCGTCCTCCGGCGTGCGCGCCGGTGATGTAGTGAGGGGGCGCATCCTGAAAGAAGCGGATCTGAGCTCGCAATAGCGCCAGAGGTGTCCTTTCCCCTGTGTAACGCTTTGTTTTCGCGGCGGTTTGAGAGCCAACGTCGCGTGGAAAAAGCACATCCACCGACATTGCTTCGCGAAGAGAGGGCGTGCCTATAAGCGCGGCCCCACGGACACTTTGGAGCACACGTCATGACACACAAAGCACTCGCGTTCGGGGCCGCGCTCGGTTTCCTCCTCGGCGTCGCCTCCTCCTGCGGTCCAACGGTGACGACGGCGCGCTGCCAGCCCTCCAACTGCGACGGGTGCTGCGACGAAGCCGGCGAATGTCGAAGTGGGAGCG
>JBAWAM010000271.1:0-2532 GCA_049589315.1 Myxococcaceae bacterium | reverse complement strand
GTTGTGCCTGAGTGGTCCCCAGCTTCACCAGCGACCAGCTCTTGAGGATGTAATTTTGGATGTAGGCCCGGATCCACCAGACCGCGTAGGAGATGAGGCGGATGCCCTTGTCGGGATCGAACTTCTGGACCGCCTTCATCAGCCCGATGTTTCCCTCCTGGATCAGGTCCGCCATGCGAATGCCGTAGGACCGGTATTCGTAGGACACCTTCACCACGAAGCGCAGGTTCGAGGTGACCAGCCTGTGACCCGCCTGGAAGTCGCCCTTCTTGTACTTCCGGGCGAGTGCCTGTTCCTCCTCAGCCGTGAGGAGCGGGTAGCGGTTGATCTCCGCCAGGTACATCGCGAGTGAACCCGCGTTCGAGGACTCGGTGGAAAGCTGCATGGGTGTTTTCTCCCTCTTCCTGGTCTTGCTGGAGAGCTTCTTTTCCGACGCCACTCGACGACCTCCCGTGTGCCCTTGACTGAAGCAACGCGGATGCCAACGGTGGTGTTGTGGTTCTCTGAGAGGTTGCGGGCGCTTGCCCGCTCATGGGGTGACGCCTGCCCGGTTCCCCTGTAGGAAATACGGAGGACGGCGCGGGAGTTCATTGCCCCCGACGGTAAGTTTTCCGCCTTCTGTCAGGACTCGCTTTCTCCTGGAGCGGAGCGCCGCTCCGGATTCGGTTCGTGGGATCTTCCGACCCGGGTGGGACTGCTCTCGGAATCACTGGGCCGCCACGAGTCGGGCTCGAAGCTGCCGCGGCCTGGATCGACGTCTGGGTGCTCCGGGGTGGTGCGCACCTCCACCGGTTCGTGCTGCGGCGCGGGCGGCCGTTGGCGTGGTTGCTGTGCCATGCGACGCATCCTCCTTGTTTCTTGCTAACCGGACCCGGACGGGTCGCGTTCCCTGGCATTCCGGCGGGCGTCCCTCGCGCGGGGGGCGAAGAGCGTGCGGAGGGGTCGTCAGGCTGCGCGGTGCAGGCGCGCGACGGCGTCGGAGAGTCGGCGGAGCACGTGGGCGCGTTCACCGGTCCGGAGCGGTCGGGTGCCGAAGCGCGCTTCGAGGTAACGACGGGTCAGCGCATCGACCGGCGCCGACAGCGGATGGCCCTGTCGCGCCAGTCGACGCCGGAGTCCCTCGAGACCTTCGCCTTCCTCCGGCGCGATCCGCGCGTGGGCGAGGATCCGCTCGGCCTCTTCGCGCAGCAGCGTCGCCTCGTGGACCGCGCGTCCGCTCCGCTTCACCCCGCGAAGACGCCACACCGCGTACACGACCAGGGCCACCACCGCAGCGGCGATCCAGGCGTTGCGCGGGATGGTCCCGGTGGAGAGCCGCGTGCGCGAGCCGGAGCCGGTGACCTTCATCACCGCCCGGACCTGGTCCCGCATCGAGTAGTCGAGGATCTCGGCGCGCCACAGCGCATCGAGCTGGTCCCAGGCGCGGACGACCCAGTCGAGCCACGGAATGGGCTGTGCGGCGCGTCCAGCCGGCGGCGTGGCGTCCAGCGATACGAAGCCGCGCCCGGGGACCCAGACCTGGACCCAGGCGTGGGCATCTCCCGCGCGCAGCACGTAGCCGTCCTCGAGGCGCTCGCCGCCGAAGAAGCCGGTGGCGACCCGGGAGGCGAACCCGCGGGTGCGGAGCATCACCGCCAGCGCGCTGGCGAAGTACTCGCAATGGCCTGACCTCCGCTCGAACAGGAAGTGCGCGAGCGGGTCGTCGTCCGTGTCGGGGAGGTCCAGGGTGTAGGTCAGGTTCTGCCGCAGCCAGGTCTCGAGCTTCCTGGCCGCTTCGAGTGGGTCCGTGCTGTCGCCCACGATCCGGCCCGCCAGCTCGGCCACCCGCTGGTCCACGTCGGGCAGGGCGCGGTACCGGGCGAGGGTCTCCTCGTCGAGCGGCTCGTACGGGATCGCCCCCGCGGAGCGGCTCGAGGCCACGTAGGTGTGGGCCGGCGCCGCATCGGCGAAGCGGACGTCGCGCCCGGGCGCATGCACGAACGCCGTGGGGCGGCGGCCGCCCGCGTTCATCGACGCCGAGTGGGCGAACATGACCGGCGTCTCCATGGCCACCGCCATCGGCGCCCCATACGCGGGCAGCAGCTCGATGCGCTGGCGGATCTCCTTCCCATCCAGCGCCCCGAGCCTGACCTGAGCGTTCGGCGGACCCGGCTTCGTATCGTCCGTCCACTCCCGGCCCGTCCACGTGCCCCAGGTCGCCACCACCCAGTACGCCTCGAGTCGGTCCTTCTTCGGATCGGGGGACAGCTCGACCCGGGCGACGACGCGAGGGTTGCGCTTGATCTCCCCGCCCGCGCCCCCCAGGCGAATGCCTTCGGAGATCCCGGTCACCGCCCCCAGCCCGCGCGAGGGCCTCCGGGCGGCGACGTTCCAGGAGAGGCGGGGGAAGGCGATGAAGAAGATCGCCGCGCCGATCATCGCGGCCACCGCGCCCACCGACAGCCGCCGCATCATCGGCGCCAGCGGATAGCTCACGTCATTTCCGAGAGAGCGCTCCATCACCGCGAGCGCCATCGACGGCATGGCCAGCAG
>JBAWAM010000270.1:0-8754 GCA_049589315.1 Myxococcaceae bacterium | reverse complement strand
CGGTAGAGCTCGAGCCGCGCCGGGTCCACACGCGGATGCCCCCAGGTGATCCGGAACCGCCGACTTCGGCGCAGCGCACGGAGCTGGCTGTCCGTCGGCTGGAAGCGCCCCACCGGAATGCGGATCGACCGGCACTCACCGCACGGCGTGCAGGCCGGCCGGAAGTAGACCGGGCCGAACCGACGCCATCCGCGCACGAGCATCTGCTCCAGCTCGTCCACCCCGACCTCGGTCATCACCTTGTTCTCGAGCGTGGCCTGACGGTCGCCGAGATAGGAGCAGGGGCGCGGGGACTCGATCTCGTGGAAGTGGACGCGTGAGGCCATTCGAACCCTCGAAGATTTCCCGGGCGGATACCGGGCAGTCGGCCGGCTTTCGGGTTTGAACTTCGGCGCCTTCCCGTAGTGTTCGCCCTACTCACACGGGAGGAACATCTTTGCGCAAGTTCATCTACGCCGGTGCAGGCGCCGCGGCCCTTTTTTCCAGCGCCTGTGCGACGACCGGGCAGGCGACCCAGGACCCGACTGCAGGCAAGTCGGCCATCGCCTCGAAGGCACCCTCAGAGACCAACGAGGTCGCGGTCACCAACCCGCTGCTGAAGCCATGGTCCGGTCCGTACGGCGGCGTCCCCGACTTCGAGGTCCAGGTCGAGCACTTCAAGCCGGCCCTCGAGGCGGCGATGGACGAGAACCGTCGCGAGATCGCGGCGATCGCCGATGCCACCGAGCCGGCCACGTTCCAGAACACGATCGCGGCGCTCGAGCGGAGCGGCCGCCTGTTCTCCAACGTCGAGACGATCTTCGGCATCTGGTCGTCCACGCTGAACGGCCCCGAGTTCCAGGCAATCGAGCGGGAGATGGCGCCGGTGCTGGCGGCATTCTCCGACGAGATCACCCAGAACGAGAAGCTCTTCGCGCGCATAGAGGCGGTCTACAGCTCGCCCGACAAGGCGAAGCTCACGCCGGAGCAGCAGCGGCTGACCTGGCTCTACTACACGCAGTTCGTCCGCTCGGGCGCAAAGCTCGACGCGCCGGCCAAGAAACGGATGGCGGAGATCAACCAGCGGCTCGCGTCGCTGTTCACCGAGTTCAGCCAGAACGTGCTCGCCGACGAGGAGGGCTACGCGGTGGTCCTCGACAAGGAGGAGGATCTCGCCGGACTCCCCGACTCGGTCCGTGCGGGCGCTGCCGCCGCCGCTGCGGCGCGCGGGCTCGAAGGCAAGTGGGCCATCACCAACACGCGCTCCTCGATGGAGCCGTTCCTCACGTATTCCTCCCGCCGCGAGCTCCGCGAGAAGGTCTGGCGCAACTACGTCAGCCGTGGTGACAACGGCGACAAGCGCGACAACAACAGGATCATCGCCGAGGTCCTGAAGCTCCGCTTCGAGCGCGCGCAGCTCCTCGGCTATCTGACGCACGCGCACTGGCGCCTCGAGAACGCGATGGCGAAGACGCCCGATCGCGCAATGGAGTTGCTGACCGCGGTGTGGAAGCCGGCGGTGGCGCGGGTCCGCGAGGAGGTCGCCGACATGCAGGCGATCGCCGACAAGGAAAGGGCGAAGCTCAAGATCGAGCCGTGGGACTACCGCCACTATTCGGAGAAGGTCCGCAAGGCGAAGTACGACCTCGACCAGAACGAGGTGAAGCCGTACCTCCAGCTCGAGAAGCTCCGCGAGGGCATGTTCTGGGTCGCAGGCGAGCTCTTCGGCTTCGAGTTCGTCCAGGTGAACGACGTGCCCGTCTACCACCCGGACGTCCGCGTCTGGCAGGTGAAGGACCGCGCGACTGGCAAGCACGTGGGGCTCTGGTACTTCGATCCATACGCGCGCAAGGGGAAGCGTTCGGGCGCGTGGATGAACGCGTTCCGCCGCCAGGAGAGCTTCGACGGCGAGGTCGCCACGATCGTCTCCAACAACGCCAACTTCGTGAAAGGTCGCCCGGGCGAGCCGGTCCTGATCAGCTGGGACGACGCGACCACCCTCTTCCACGAGTTCGGGCACGCGCTGCACGGCCTCGGCTCGAAGGTGGGCTACCCCTCCGTGTCCGGCACCGCGGTGTCCCGCGACTTCGTCGAGTTCCCTTCGCAGCTCCTCGAGCACTGGCTCTCCACGCCCGAGGTCCTCAACAGGTTCGCTCTCCACTTCAAGACGGGCGCGCCCATCCCGAAGGACCTGCTGGAGAAGATCGAACAGGCCTCGACCTTCAACCAGGGCTTCGCCACGGTGGAGTACCTCGCCAGCGCATTGATTGACATGAAGCTGCACCTCGCCGGCGGGCAGGAGATCGACCCCGACGCGTTCGAGCGCGACACCCTGAAGGCGCTGGGCATGCCGAAGGAGATCGTCATGCGCCACCGCACGCCGCAGTTCCTCCACGTCTTCGCCAGCGACGGCTACTCGGCCGGCTACTACAGCTACCTGTGGGCCGACACGCTCACCGCCGACGCGTACGAGGCGTTCGTCGAGGGCAAGGGCGCCTACGACCTGACCGTCGCCGGCAAGCTGCGCGACAACGTCTTTCGCGTGGGCAACACACTGGATCCGGCCGAGGCGTACCGGGCGTTCCGCGGCAAGGACGCCGGGATCGACGCCCTCATGCGCAAGCGCGGGTTCCCCGTGCCGGGCGCCTCTCCAGAGAAGGTGTCCCCTTCTCCTGCCGGTGGGTAGAAAAGGGACACTTCCACGGTAGGGGACAACACCCTTTGTCCCCTACGTGACCGTTCCCTGTCCGTGGCGAGTGGGCACGCCGCATCCAACCACCTGATTTCAGGATGGTTTTCCAGAGAGTGAACTCCAGCAGCGCTGGCCCGCGGGTTGCCTACCGATGCGCGCCATGCGGAGTTTCCGTGCCCTCATCCTCCTCGCTCTTCTCTCCGGGCTCGCCCACGCGGCGCCGAAGAAAACACCCGCGTTCTCCGCCGAAAAGGTGAGGGAGAAGGCGCGGGCGCTCGCCTCGCAGGCGTACGCCCCGCGCGAGAAGCTCCCTTCCCCCTTCGCCCAGCTCAGCTACGACCAGTACCGGGACATCCGCTTCCGCCCCGAGCGGTCGGTGTGGCGCGCCGAGAAGCTCCCCTTCCAGGCGCAGTTCTTCCATCCCGGCTTCTACTACACGGAGACGGTGCCCCTTCACGTCGTGGAGAAGGGCCGCGTCGCCCCGCTCCCCTTCTCGACCGACCTGTTCTCCTACGGGCCGCTCGTCGACACCTCCACCCTCGAGGGAGCGTCGGGCTTCGCCGGGTTCCGGCTGAACCATCCGCTCAACCGCGAGGATCTCTACGACGAGCTGGTGGTGTTCCTGGGCGCCAGCTACTTCCGCGGCCTCGGCAAGGGGAACGTGTACGGGCTCTCTGCGCGAGGGCTCGCCATCGACACCGCGCTCGCCACAGGCGAGGAGTTCCCCGCGTTCCGCGAGTTCTGGCTCGAGAAGCCCTCGGCGAAAGCGGCGAAGGTCGTCGTTCACGCGCTCCTCGACAGCCCGTCGATCACCGGTGCCTACCGCTTCGTGATCGATCCGGGCGACACCACGGTGATGGTGGTGGAGGCCTCGCTGTTCCCGCGCAAGCCGGTGAAGCAGCTCGGGCTCGCGCCGCTCACCAGCATGTATCTGTACGGAGAGAACGACCGCGGCGGGTTCGACGACTTCCGTCCCGAGGTCCACGACTCCGACGGGCTCTTCCTGTGGCTGCGCAATGGCGAGCAGCTCTATCGCCCACTCCAGAACCCGCGCGTGCTCAACGTCTCCAGCTTCCAGGCAGAGAGCCCGCGGGCGTTCGGGCTCGAGCAGCGCGACCAGGACTTCTACCGCTACGAGGACCTCGAGGCCCGCTACGAGCGCCGTCCCTCGCTCTGGGTCGAGCCGATCGGCGAGTGGGGCCCGGGCGCGGTGCAGCTCGTGGAGATCCCCACCGACGAGGAGATCCACGACAACATCGTGGCCGCGTGGGTGCCGCAGACGCCGGTGGAGCCGGGCCAGGAGCTGAAGCTCTCGTACCGCCTCTACTGGGGCTCGAAGCCGCCGTTCGCCAGCGGCGCCTCGCGCGTGCTCTCCACCCGGACCGCGAAGGGGACCGACGAGACCCAGCGTCGGTTCGTGCTCGACTTCTCGCCCAGCGCCGCGAGTGGGAACGACGAGAAGGTGGACCTGGTCGTCTCCGCCTCCACTGGCGAGATCATCCACCCGGTCGCGCAGAGGAACGAAGTCACCGGCGGATGGCGCGCGAGCTTCGTCCTCAAGACGAAGGAAGTCGCGGGCACGCCCGTCGAGCTGCGCGCCTTCCTTCGCAGCGAATCCACCACCCTCAGTGAGACCTGGAGCTACCTGTGGACGCCTTGAGAAGCGCAGCCGCGCCCGCGACGACGCGTCCGGCCTCGATCGATGATCTGTTCCGCTCCCTCGGATTCTCCCTCCAGGAGGACCTGGAGGCGCTTGCAGGCTGGGCCCTTGCCGCCGTTCGGGAAGGCGCAGACGAAGAGGTCCTGCTCGCGCGGGCCCGGTCCCGAGTCGAGACGTGGTTCCAGCACAGGCTCTCCACGGGCTTCGCTGCCGGACGCGCGGCGTTCGTCCTGTGCGAGCTGGCCGGACGGGGCGCCGGCGTCCTCACCGGTGAGCGCCCGCTCTCCATCTACGAGCTCGAAACACTGCGCGCTGCCCTCCTCCGGGCCACGCCCGCAGAAGTGAGATGCGTGATGCCGGAGCAGCAGCTCGAGCTCAACCCGCTGGCGGCCTTCTTCCGCCGGGTCTGGCAAGCCGCCACCGCACCGTGAACCCCGCGCCTTCCATCGGTCCGGATCCCTCCGGACTTCGCCGGTTCGTGGTGCTCGGACTCACCACGTTCTCGACGGTGCTGGGCACGCTGGAGATGCAGCGTCTGCTCGACGTGAAGGGCATGACCGCGCCGGCGTGGGTCCTGGTGGCGCTCTTCGCGCTCTGCTTCGGCTGGATCGCGCTGTGGTTCTGGACCTCGGTCGCCGGGTTCCTCCATCTCCTCCTTCGACGACGTCTCCCCGGGCTGCGCTGGCCGAGCGCCGAAGAAGCCAGCTCGCCGCTCACCTCGCGCACCGCGGTGGTGATGCCGATCCACAACGAGGACCCCGCCCAGGTCTTTGCCCACGTGCAGGCGATCTACGAATCGGTCGCGAGCACCGGGCAGCTCGAACACTTCGACTTCTACATCCTGAGCGACTCGACCCGCGCCGAAGCGTGGATCGCCGAGGAGCTCACCTGGGCTGAGCTGTGCCGCCGCGTCGACGGCCAGGGCCGGATCTTCTACCGCCGGCGCCACCAGAACACCGGGAAGAAGGCCGGCAACCTCCACGAGTTCTGCGAGCGCTGGGGGCGTCGCTACGACTTCATGATCGTGCTCGACGCCGACAGCCTGATGCGCGGGGAGACCCTGGTCTCGATGGCCCGCCTGATGGCGCTCAACCCCCAGGCGGGCATCCTCCAGGTTCCGCCGCTCTCGGTCGGGCGCAGCACCCTGTTCGCGCGGGTCCAGCAGTTCGCCGGACGCCTGTACGGTCCGTTGATCTCCGCCGGGATGGCGTGGTGGCAGCTCGGCGACTCCAACTACTGGGGCCACAACGCGATCATCCGGGTGAAGGCGTTCATCGAGAACTGCGGGCTTCCGGTGCTCCCGGGCGAGCCTCCCTTCGGCGGGCACATCCTCAGCCACGATTTCGTCGAGGCGGCGCTGATGCGTCGCGGCGGCTACAACGTCTGGCTCGTCCCCGAGCTCGGCGGGAGCTACGAGCAGCCACCTCCGGAGCTGCTCGCCTACGCCCAGCGCGATCGCCGCTGGTGCCAGGGGAACCTGCAGCACGTCAGCCTGGTGATGGCGGGCGGCATGCACCCGATGAGCCGCGGTCACTTCCTGATGGGCGTGATGTCCTATCTGGCGTCGCCGCTGCTCATGTTCTTCCTGATCACCGGCCTGCTCGCCGCCGGAGCGGATCGCCTGATCGAGCCGGACTACTTCCCCGATCACCGCACACTGTTTCCCATCTGGCCCGTGTTCGACGTCGCCGGCGCGCGTCGACTGCTGACGGTCTCGCTGGGAATGCTGTTCCTCCCCAAGGCGCTCGCGCTCGTGCTGGCGCTGCTGGATTCGATGCAGTCGCGCCTGATGGGCGGGAGGATCCGGCTCACCGCGAGCGTGCTCATCGAGTCGGTGATTACCTCGCTGCTCGCACCGGTGATGATGGTCTTCCAGTCCGGATTCGTGCTCGGCACGCTGACCGGCCACAAGGTGAACTGGACGAGCCAGCAGCGCGAGGACGAGGCGCTGACCTGGGGAGATGCTGCAAGGCGACTCTGGTGGCACACCCTGATCGGCGTTGGGATGGCCGCAGTCACCGCGTGGTTCTCGTTCGAGCTGCTGCTCTGGTACGCGCCGATCGCCGGGGGGCTCCTCCTCTCCATTCCTGTCGCCGTCTGGACCTCCCGCACCGGACTCGGCACCGGGCTGGCGAAGGGCCGCCTCCTCCTCATCCCCGAGGAGTCCGCGCCGGAGACCGTGCTCGTGCGCGCGCGAGAGCTCGTCGGATTGGCGAAGGCGATCGACGTCCCGGACGCGCTGGATCACGTGCTCACCGACGTGCGTGCGCATGCGGTGCACCTCGCCCTGCTCGAAGACCAGCCGGAGCGATCGATGGGAACCCTCGCACTCGCGGCGGGCCGGAAGAAGCTGCTCGAAGGGAACAAGGCGCTCCTCAGCGCCGCCGAGCGCGCCGCGGTGTTGCTCGATCCGCGGACCCTCGCGGAGGCACGATCCCTGTCAGCCGCAGTGATCCACACCGAGCGTGGTTGATTCACCTGTCATCCGTGACCAGGTCTCAAGCGGGGCCGCAGAGTCCATCCTGGGCCGATGACGACGCTCAGGAGCCTGGGGTTCTGAACGCCGCCCGAGAGGCGGCGGCGCAGTACGTCACCTTCGATTCGAACGAGCGCTCGCTTCGGCTCACCAGACAGTTCGTCGAGTCCGCCGCCCGCGCCGGGCTCGACCGTGTCCCGGAGCTCAAGAGCGCCAGCTTCGAGGTCCGCGAGTCCGCACTCGATCTCCGCCTGCGACGCGAGGACGGCGTCGAGGTGCATGCCCTCATCGAACCCACGTTGCTCGAGCTCTGGTCGGACCGTGTCCGGGTGAGTGCGCGCATCCCGGGGGGAATCCGCGCCACGCACCAGAACGCGGTGAAGGCGTTCTTCGTCGGGTTCCTCGACCGGGTCCTCGGGCTGGTGAAGGAGCGGGTGCAGTCGGTCCCCGGGCTGTCGCTCGACGAGGAATCCCTGGTCTACGAGCGCGTCCTCGACAAGCCATTGCCCCTGGTTTCAATGCTCGGGATCGACACTGCCCGCGCTTGGAGTTTCCCCCTGAGAATTCGCGAGCACGCGCTCGTCGTCGAGCTCGGCGATGCCTTCCCTCGCGTAGGTTCAATCGACTTCGCCTCGCTGTGGACGCTCCTCGGTAGGCAGTGAGCTGCGGCCTGTGGGGAGGCCAACCGGGCGAAAACAAGTCGCCACCCGGGGAAAAGCCGTTCCCTAGCCGTTCTGCAAAGGCAGGTGTCACCCTTTCGGTGTGCGCACGAGGGGGGTCCAATGAACGTGCAATCAGCTCGCACACTGGCCGGTTTGGTGTTTGCAACGGCCGTCATCACACAGTCCTGCGATTGTGATCGCGGACGCGTGGGGAGGAGCTACGGAGAGCTCGGGATCGTCCATCGCAACGAGAGTGATCAGATCCTGACCCTGCGCGACGCCACCTACGACTTCGGCAGCGTCACAGTAGGTGACACGGTCCAGAAGCGGCTGGTCGTGAAGAACCTCGGGAGCGGAGTGCTGACCCTTCTCTCGATGGAGCGCATCGACGGCAGCGACATCACCGTCGGGCCACGGGTCGTGGACGACGCGCCGTTCGAGATCCGGTTCGTCCCGGGCGCCCTCGTCGGCGCACAGGAGTCCCTCGAGTTCGACATGTTCTTCACGCCCCTAAGGGCCAGCGGAGCCCAGCCCGAGGAGAAGTTCCTGGTGAAGCTGGTGCTGTCTGCGGGCGGGACGCGCGGCGGCGAAGACACCGCGACCATCACCCTCGTTGGAACGGCGTTGGCGGGTGACTGCCACATACCGTCGCCGATCGACTTCGGCAACGTGGCCCTGGGCATGCACGGCTCGAGAACGGTCGAGCTGCGGAACGGCTCCACCACAGAGACCCAGGCGTTCGTCGGCGCGATCACCAGCGACACCGGCGATCACGCTGCCTTCGGGTTCGGGCCGGGCAGCCCCACCGATCAATTCGCGATCCCCTCGGGCACCGCGAAGAGCGTGGACTTCGGGTTCACGCCGACCGAAATGCGCGTCTACACGGCGAAGGTGCGGATGCGGGCCGGCTCGCGCTGCGACGAGGTCGAGGTGACCCTCACCGGCCGAGGAGTCGACGAGGTGCTCGAGTGGGCGCCGGCGTCACTCGACTTCCGCTACGTGAGCCCGGGCACCGAGGCCGTGAAGTTCGTCACCTTCAAGAACCGCGGGAACGCGGACGTGGAGCTCTTCGGCATCACCAACACCC
Organism: Myxococcaceae bacterium; assembly: GCA_049589315.1. Classification (GTDB taxonomy): domain Bacteria; phylum Myxococcota; class Myxococcia; order Myxococcales; family Myxococcaceae; genus JBAWAM01. Next base: position 198 of record JBAWAM010000270.1, on the reverse strand, counting down.
TCCCCTCCGACTTCGCCGTGAAGAGCGAACCCGGAGGCGACCCCACCACGTTCGTGGTGCCGGGAAACGGCGAGCGGCAGATGGCCGTGGTGTGCAATCCGGTCGGGCTCGTCGCGCGGTCAGGACAGCTCACCTTCAGCACACCGATCCTGAGACAGCCGACGGGAGCGATCCCTCTCACCTGCTACGGCGGCGGAC
>JBAWAM010000269.1:0-3052 GCA_049589315.1 Myxococcaceae bacterium | reverse complement strand
AGCATCAGGTGGTTGTCCGTGCCGCCCGACACCAGCCGCAGCCCCGCGCTCTGGAGCGCCTCGGCGAGCGCCTTCGCGTTCAGGACGATCTGGTGCTGGTACGCCTTGAACGCCGGCTGCAGCGCTTCGAGGAACGAGACCGCCTTGGCGGCGATGGCGTGCATCAGCGGTCCGCCCTGGATGCCCGGGAAGATCCGGCTGTTCACCGCCTTCGCGTACGGCTCCTTGCACAGGATCATTCCGCCGCGGGGACCGCGCAGGGTCTTGTGCGTGGTGGTGGTGACGAACTCCGCGTGCGGCACCGGGCTCGGGTGCTCACCCGCGGCGACGAGACCGGCGATGTGCGCCATGTCCACCACCATCGCCGCGCCGACCTCGCTGGCGATCTCCCGGAACCTCGGGAAGTCGAGCGTGCGTGGATACGCCGAGGCGCCGACGACGATGACCTTCGGCTTGTGCTCCCTGGCCAGCTTGTGGACCTGGTCGAAGTCGATGGTCTCCGTCTCGCGCGACAGGCCGTAGTGGACGATCTTGTACAGACGCCCGGAGAAGTTCACGGCCGAGCCGTGCGTCAGATGGCCGCCCGAGTTCAGGTCCAGCGACAGCATGGTGTCGCCGACCTCCATCAGGGCCATGTACGCGGCCATGTTGGCCTGGCTGCCCGAGTGCGCCTGCACGTTCACGTGGTCGGCGCCGAAGAGCTGCTTCGCGCGGGCAATGGCGAGGTCCTCGACCTTGTCCACGACCTCGCAGCCACCGTAGTACCGCTTGCCGGGGTAGCCCTCGGCGTACTTGTTGGTGAGCGTGGAGCCGAGCGCTTCGAGCACCGCCGGGCTCACGAAGTTCTCCGACGCGATCAGCTCCAGCCCCTCTTCCTGCCGCTCCGTCTCTTCGCGGATGAAACGGGCGATGTCCGGATCGACCTCAGCCAGCCGAGCAGTGTTCTCCATGGCGCTCCCCTGATTGATGTGAAGGCGTGGCGCTATGTAGCGCAGAGAGGTCCGGGTTGCGCCCCCTTTTGTGGGCGACCTGCCCGGTGGTCGCCCCCTCACACGGTGTCAGCGATAAGGCGCGCTGAAGAGGCGCCACACCAGGTAGAGCAGCTGCCCGATCGCGCCGGGCGCTTCGGCCGCGATTTCAGTGGGGAGGTGCGACCGGTAGCCGACAGGCGACAACATGTTCGGGGCCTGGTCGAGCATTCCGTAGCAGTTCCGGCAGGCGAGTCCACGCGCGGTGGTGATCGCCTCGTCGAGCGCGACGTGGTCGCCGCAGCCGGGGCAGCGGACCTCCAGGTCGGGATCCTTCCCGGAGAGGGCGGATACGCGCTGGAGCGTCAAGTTCCGCTTCGCCAGCTGCGCCAACTCACCGTCGTCGAGATAGATGCTTCGACAGCTCGCGCACGTCTCCAGGGCGACGCCGTGAAGCCGCCCGGTTTCCAGGGTGGTCCGGCAGAAGACGCAGCGTCGCGGGGTGGTGCCGCCCAGAGGCTCCGTGGGCAAGGGATGCTGCAGGACCTGCTCGAGCTCACCGCCGTCGAACCACAGCCCACCGCAGAACGGACAGCGGTCGATCTCCACGCCCTCGGCGAAGTACGCCTGCATGGCGCTGTCGCAGCCGGGGCACATCCGGAGCGGGGCACGGCTCACCCCGCTCAGGGGAGCTCCCACGCATGGGCGGTGAGGGAAGGCTCCTCGTCGCTGGGGCCCTTCTCCCAGGCGGCCTGGGAGAGCGCGTCTCCTCCCAGCTCGCAGATCTTCCTTCGAAGCTCCAGGAACGTCGCTTCGTCCGTTTCGAGCTGGGGAACCTGGACCCACCCGAGGTTCCGTGCGCCGGGCGGCAAGTCGGTGGCGGAGTCGAAGTCGCGCACGTTGCACCCTCCGTCGCCCACAAAGGCCTGCTGTTCGCGATCGGGCGCGCCGGGCTTGATCACCGTGCGCGGGGCGCACGCGGCGCTGAACACCAGCGCGGCGACGGCGAGGGCGAGCCTCATCCTTCGGCCTCCGCGTCGTGGATCTTCTTCACCCGCTTCTCGTGGCGACCGCCTTCGAAGCCCTGGTCGAGGAAGGCCTCCAGGATGGCGCGCCCGAGCCCGAGGCCGACGACGCGCTCGCCCAGGCACAGCACGTTGGCATCGTTGTGCGCACGGGCCATCCGGGCTTCGAACTCGGAGGTGCACAACGCAGCCCGCACGCCGCGGTACTTGTTCGCGACGATGCTCATGCCGATGCCGGTCCCGCACACGAGGACGCCGCGATCGACGTCCCCGCCGCGCACGGCACGGGCGACCTCGCTGGCGAAGTCGGGGTAGTCCACCGACTCGCCGTTGTGGGCGCCGAAGTCACGGCACTCGTGTCCCCGCGCCTTCAGCGCGTCCACCAGCTCGCGCTTGAGGGAGAGTCCTGCGTGGTCGCATGCAATGGCGATCTTCATCGGGTCCGACTAGCACGAAATTTCTTCCCCTAGAAGCTACCGCCCACCTCAGCCAGGCCGGTCCACATCGAGGCGCTGTTCGTGTTTGGGGTCAGCGCCTGGAATGCGGAGTTGTTCGTGGCAAAGCTGTAGGTCCCGCGTGCGCCCAGGGTGAGCGGGCCATCCCTGCCACCCGGCTTGAGATCGAAGCCGACCCCGACCGGAATCCGGGTGTGAGTGCCGTCCCGGATCAACCCGCCGGTGGCTTCCTCGTAGACCACATTGAGCCGCTGCACGCTGACCCCGCCCAGGGCATAGGGCTCGAAAGCCCCGAGCTCAGGTCCAATCTTCACCGCGGCCTGACCGCCGTTTTCGACGATCGTGGACTTCTCCGAGGAGATGAGCGCCTCGGAGTTGTAGACGCCGCCCAGGTATCCGATCTCGCCGTCCAGGCTGAGCCCATACATCGAGGCGATGTCGCCCGAAGCGGTGACGCCGTAGGCCGCTCCCGGCTGTGTGATGCTCGCCGCCTCACCGGCGTAGCTCATCACGCCCGCCAGCCCGTTGACATTCCATCGCCTCGCATCCTTCTCGTGCTCCTCGTACTGCGCGAATGCGGCTGCCGGGAGCGCCAGCGTCGCGA
>JBAWAM010000268.1:0-8517 GCA_049589315.1 Myxococcaceae bacterium | reverse complement strand
GGGCCGCCAGGCGCTGCACGCGTGGAAGCTCGCGTTCGCGCACCCGCGCACGGGCAAACCTCTCGCCTTCGAAGCCCCGGTGCCGCCCGACTTCCAGCGCGCGCTCGACCTGCTGCGCCGCCACCGCGCCTGAGCCCACGAAGCGTACGTCCGCTCGGGCGCGGGCCCTCCTGCACCGCCTGGCCGACGCCTCCATTCGTGTGCACCCCTGATTCGAGACGGGGGTGTGCGATGGGCGAGAGGGCGCAGTGGGAAGTGGAACCGTGGCGCGGCACCGAGCGGTCCGATGCCTATTGGCTGTTGCGTGCAGGCTTCACTGCGGCCCCGATCCTGGCGGGGCTCGACAAGTTCTCGGAGCGGATGGTGGTCTGGGAGGAGTACCTCGCGCCGGCGATCTCCCGCCGCGTCCCGGTCTCGCCGAGGACGTTCATGAAGCTGGTCGGCGCCATCGAGATCGTCGGCGGGACGTTGGTCGCCGCCCGGCCGCGGCTGGGATCCTGGGTCATTGCCGGGTGGCTGGGGGGGATCATCACGAATCTGCTGCTGCACCCGAACCGCTACCTGGACATCGCGCTGCGCGACTTCGGGCTGATGCTGGGGGCGCTGGCGCTGAGGCGCCTCGAGGAGGACAAGCGCCACGCCCTCGCGCCGCCGTGGCGGGTGCCGGGGACGACGACGGAGGGTGCGGTGCAGATGCCGCAGCGGCTGCGGCCCACCCTGGAGGAGGCGCCCGAACTCCATTGACCGGGCGCGCTAGATGCCGCCCACGGTGATCGACCGCTGGCGCTTCGAGAGGATCTTCACCGGCTGGATCGCCATCACCTTCATGAACACCGTCAGCAGCTCCGGGTCGAAGCGCTGCCGCATCTCGGTCCACATGAGCATGAGCGCGATCTCCGGGCCGTACGCATCCCGGAACGGACGGGTCGAGGTCAGGGCGTCGTAGGTGTCGCAGATCGCGAGGATCTTCGCGTACAGGCCGAGGCTGGTCCTGGGGATCACCCTCTGGATGTTCCCGCGCGCGTCGCGCACCGCCGTGCCGAAGTCCACCTTGTGCTCGATGGTCGCGACCACCCGCATCAGCGTCGAGCGCGTGACCTGCTTCTCCTTCAGGATCGCCCGGACCGTCAGCAGCGGCGCCCGGCCGACCTGCGTGCGCTCGTCGGGGGTGAGCGCGCCCTTCTTGGTGGAGAGCTCCTCGGGGAGGACGGCCATCCCGGCGTCGTGGAAGAGGGCGATGTAGCCGAGGTCCCGGAGCTGCGGCTTGGTGAGCCCGAGCTCCAGCCCGAAGATGATCGACATCAGGCAGACGTTGATCTGGTGGTAGCAGAGGTACTCCTTCTCCCGCTCCAGCGTGGTCATCCCGAGAAAGTGCGTGCGGTGATCCCAGGAGATGTCGACCAGGTCCTGGATGATCCGCAGCGCCTTCCCGGTGCCGAGCGGATGTCCGGCGCGCACCGAATCGAGGTACTTGCGCAGGTAGAAGATCGCGCGCGCGTACACGGTCATCGAGTACTTCTTGCGATCGACCTTGTCCTCGTTGGGATTGTCGAGGTCGCCGTCGAGCCTCTCCTTGAGCTTCGACCACTTCGTGAGCTTCATGTGCAGGAGCTTGCGGTCGACCAGCCCGTCCTCGTCCGCGGAGCCGTGCTGCTCCCGCGCGAAGATCCAGATGAAGTTCTGCAGTTCGGCGGTGGTCACCTGCTTCATCAGCGAGAACCCGCCCACGTCCCTGGCGCGCAGCTCCGCGACGAGATAGCGCACGTTGTCGAGCGCGTTGAGGTCCACCTTCACCAGCATGTTGTTGAGGTAGAAGGACTCCTTCACCGTCATCAGATCGAAGCGGCTGTCCACCGCGATCACCGCGTTGATGCTCTGCGCCAGCGACGCCAGGGGCTTCCTGAAGACCGCGTTGTCCGGTTCGTACATCTTCACCGACCGGACCAGCATGTAGAGGCTGGAGACGATGCTCCGCGCCCAGGTCTGGAGCTTGTCCGAGTGCGCGCGGCCGAAGTCCGAGACGCTCTCGTCTCCACCCTGGACGCTGATCTTGATCGTGTCCGCCATGTCAGGGCGCCTCCGCGCTGTCGCCAAACAGCGCCCGTCGGGTCTGGTACATCGCCTTCCGCGCTGCGACCAGAACGTCGGTGGGTTGCGACCTGTCCTCGACCAGGGCCTGCAGGAGCTTGAAGCCCTGGATGGTCAGGGCTCCGCCCAGCCCGGCGACCGCGAGCAGCTTCTGCTCGTGCAACTTCTTCTTGTTCAGCAACGTGGGCTTCGCCGCGAGGATCTGTGTCAGCATCGACAGGGCGCCGGGGAGGCCGGTGGAGCCGAGCGCCGCGTAGAACGCAGCCTTCTCCTCGTGCGAACGCCGCTCGAAGGTGGGCTCCCTCGTCGTCCGGATCAGGTCCAGGTACGCCCGTTCCCGGTCGAACTCGGGAAGCAGCTTCGCTGCCAGGATCCGCACCTGGGGCATGGTGTCGCTCAATGCCTCGACGATGAGCCGGCGGGCCTCGGCATTCTTGCCCTTCGTGATCACGTGCATCGCGTCCAGCTTCACCGCGAGGTTCCGGTGTCGGAGGACCTGGCCGAACATCTTGACCCGGTCGGGGTGCGCGCTCTTCTCGAGGATGTAGACCATGTCGCGCACGGTCTGGGGCCGCTCCGAGTGGAGTCGGTTCATGAAGGGCTGCGGCATCTCGATCGCGTGCTCCGCGAGCACATCGCACAGCAGCTGCCGGTTCTCCGGGATATCGATGCCAGCGAGGATGTCCAACAGCACGGGGATCGCCAGCCCCTCGACGCTCCGGAGATACCGCACCAGGTCCTCCGGATAGCTCGGACGCGAGGTGCGGAGGATCTCGCCGATCCGACCGAGCCGCTGCTCCTCGCCCATCCTGGAGACGAACGAATGGCGCAGCGCCTCCAGCGCACCGCCGTCCTCGCCGCGCTGCTCCATCGCGCGGAGCTTGAGCACGATGTTGTTGATGGCGGCGAAGTCCTCCTGGAGGAGCATCGCATCGAGGAGTTGGAGGAAGACCTCTTCGAGCACCTCGGGCTCGTCGACGCCGGTCTCCACCACCTGGAAGATCGCCGTCACCAGCTTGGGGAACAGCCGCTGGCTCTCCTCCTCCTCGATCTCCCGCTGCAGCCTGGCCTTGAGCTCGTCGCTGGCGGTGACGCCCTGGATCACCGCGCCGCGGATCTGGTCCACGCTCTCGACCCTGGAATCCAGGTCCTCGGTGGAGACCCGCGCGAACCGCAGGTAGTCGTCCGAGTTCGTCCGGAGGCGGTTGTAGAGGTATCCGACGATCTTCTCGACCTCGACCTCCACCTCCTCGTCGGAGACGTCGTCCATGGTGAAGCCTTCGACGACGACGTATTCGATGTTTTCCAGGGCGCTCCGCCAGAGCTGGTTGAGCACGTCCTCGCCGCTGCGCTCGTCCGACAGGGCGATGAGGGTGAACTTCACCAGCTCGTCCACGGTCAGCCCGGGGCGGAAGATGATCTGCCGGATTCCGTCCTTGAAGAACCGGTAGGGCAGGGCGTTCTCGTCGCTGAACAGCGGCTGCTGGTAGAGCAGGAAGTTCTGCGGGTCGACCTTCATCGAGAGCGCGCCGTACGCGTCGGTGTACTGTCCGATCGCCTCGTGGGCCTTCTCGAGAAACGCCGGAAACTTCGCCTCGTTGTGTCGGTACATCCCGATCTGCTTGATCCCCTTCAGCAGGTGGAAGCTGAAGTTGCGCGCAAGCTCGACCTGCTCGCGCTTCTGGGGGTCTTGCATCGGATCCGACATGACTGTTCGATTCTAGCGCGATTGTCAGCGGGCCGCGTCACGAAGGCGTCTCGTGAGCACCTTGATGATGCCCATGGCGATCTCGGGCTTCTCCAGGACGATCTCCTGGAAGTCCTCACGCGAGATCTTCAGGAGAGTGGTGTCGTGAATGGCGGTGGCGGTGGCCATCCGCGGCGCCGGGTCGAGAATGGCCATCTCCCCGAAGCACTCACGTTCACCCAGCTCGGCGATGGCCTGGTCGCCGCGGTGGATGCGCACCTTTCCCTCCAGCACCAGGTAGAGCGCATCGCCTGACTCCCCCTCGGCGAAGATCTCCTCGCCGGGTTCGCGAGCCTCCTCGGTGGAGACCAGCGCGACCCGGGAGAGGTCCTCTCCCGGGATCTGCGAGAAGAGGTCGATCGACTTGAGGAACAGCACCTTCTCGACCGTCGAGAGCATCGGCGGTCGAGCTGTAGCACATTGGCCCGTGAAGCGTCAGCGGACGCTGGCCGGGAGCAGTCTGCCGCGCGACCTGGCGTCCTCTGGAGGCTCCTCGAACACCTCCGGCGCGAGCGGCTCCGGCTGGGCCGGCAAGCCCTGCTTCACCCGGGCCTGCTCCAGCGCCCGCGTGGGCAGGTCCGGGTCGGGACCGACGAGCAGGAACGCCAGGGGGCCGCCGAGCGTCGCCGTGACGAGCATGACGAGCCAGAAGAACGCCTTCTGCTTCTCCGCCGGCGCGCGGTCGCGCATCAGGTCGACGGTCGCCGACAGGAGCTGGTCGCCGTTGCGCGCGTGAAGCGTCGTCCCGCGCTGGAGATGGACGAAGGTACGGCCTCCGATCGACTGAAGCTCGCTCTCGGAGGCGGGCTGAAAGGGAGCGCCGCCCTTGCTGAGCTCGAGCGTCGCGCCGGGAGGCGGGTAAAGCCGGACCCCGTCGCCCTCCCATTCGGCGATGGGATAGCTCTCTTTCGGCAGGGTGAACCCGAACAGTGGGAGCTGGGCCTTGTCGTCGGTTCCGGCGAGGACGGTTCCGTCCTCCGGGGCGAAACTCTGCGACTCGGTCCGGACACTCCCCCACGTCAGGTTGAAATAGATGCGCAGCACGCTCACATCCTAACCTGACACTCCGGCGTGTCTTTTGTTCCTTTCACGGCCCCTGTCGGCCGGCAAGCTGCCGGGCGTCGCCTCAACGCTACCCGGCGCGCAGCGTCCTCGCAGCGATCCGCTCTGCCTGACGCCGCACCACCGCCGCCTCGTCGCGCAGGCGCCTGTCGGCGATCGCTGCCGCGCGTTCGGGCCAGGTTCTGGAATAGCCGACCAGCGCCGTCTCCCGGACCACCGGCCACGCATCGTCCAGAGCTTCGGCGAGCAGTCCGTCGAGACCGGAGTGGCGGAGCTCGATGGCGTGGTGCAGTGCGCAGGCGCGCACCCAGGCGGTCTCGTCGCGGCACAGCGCCACCAGGGCCTCCTCCCGGGTGGGCGTGGGGATCTCCAGCACGCCGGCGATCGCCTCGAGCTTCCTGGACAGGGGCATGTCGTCGGAGAGCGGCAGGAGCTTCCGCTTGAGCTCCCGGCTGAGCAGGTTGTCCAGCAGCTCCACCGCGTTGGCCCGGCGGCGCGGCGCGTCCTCGGTCGAGGCCTCGCGGATTCCGGAGTAGATGCGCTCCATCTCCGCCTCGGGGTAGAGCACCGCGAGCAGCGTGAACACGCGGCGCTCGATGGCCAGGCCTTTCTCCGAGAGCGCCGAGTGGAGCAGGGCCGCGCTGGACGCGGGGCCGCGCTCCAGCTGCAGGACCTCCGTCGCCCTCAGCAGCGCGTAGGCGCGCAGGAACTCCCGATCCAGTGCGTCGATCACCCGCGTCCGGTTCACCGGGGGATACCGGGTCTGCTTCACCGCCCGCGCGAGCGAACGGTTGACCTCACCCCGCAAGGACTCCTCGGGCTCGTCGAGGTGATTCTCCAGGACCTCCACCGCGTCGGTGGTTCCGATCTGGCCGAGGACCTTCGCCACCGCCCAGCGCATGCTGGGATCCTCGAGGCGGTTCCCCATGACCTTGCGCAGGGTGGGGACGATGGAGGCGCCGAAGGCCGAGAGCGCCTCGATGGCGTCGCGCTGCGTCTCCGGCGACCGCGTCCGGTAGATCAACGGGATCACCAGCTCGGAGCTCTTCAAGATTCCTGCGCTGGCGATCGCCGCGCGGCGGACCGAAGGGCTCGGGTCGGCCATGAGCTCCAGCAGCGGCTGGTAGAAGTTGCTCACGCCGATGGCCCCGAGGACGCGCGCCGCGTGCTCGCGCATGACCGGATCCGCGTGTCCGATGAGGTGCTTGAGCGCGTCGGCCGCCATGAGCACGCCGTCCAGCCCGCCGTACCGGATCATCCCGGTGATCGCCGCGCTGCGCACCGCCGCATCGGGATCGCCCAGGAACGGCTTCACGCTCCGGATCGCCTTGTCCTTGCCCATCATGCAGAACGCATCGACCGCGGCCGCACGCACCCGTGCGTCCGGATCGTCGAAGCGCCGGAAGATGGAGTTGGCGAACCGGACCGACTGCCGCTTCTTGTAGTAGTCCAGCGCGGCGATCCGGATCTCCGGGAGGACGTGGTCGAGCAGCGCCTCGACGCGGTTGTCGAGCTGGACGTCCTCGAAGTGGGGGAGGATCTCCAGCGCGTTGAGCACCTCGCGGGGCTCTCCGCTCTCCAAAGAGCGCGTGAGTGCAAGGTGGGTGGCGCCGTCGCGGACCCGGTAGGAGACGTTCTCCAGGTCGAGCCGGCGGTTCCTGAGGTTGTCCTGGAGAGACGCGACGTACCGCGACCGCAGCCCCAGGACCACGACCAGCCACGCGCCGCACAGGACCGCCGCCACCCACGCGAGCCGGTACGGGTCGCCCCCGAACCAGGTCTGGTACCCCAGAAGCACCAGGCCGGCGAGGCCGACCGCCGCGGGTTTGATCACCCCGTCGATGAAGCCCTTCGCCGAAGCGCGGGTGTTCGCCGCGACGGGAAGGTAGAGGATCTGCGAGGTCGCGTCGTTGATGGAGTACCGGAACAGGGAATCACCGCCCTTGACCAGCGATGCCGACCACAGCGCGGGAAGGAAGGCGAGCGTGAGGCTCCCGGCGCCCAACGCGGAGGGGAGGATCGCCAGGGCGCCCACCACGCCGAACCGGCTGAGGATCCGGCCGGTCCCGAAGAGCTGCAGGCCCAGGGCGAGGACTCCGATCACCGCGGAGAAGTAGCCGAAGTATGCGGCGAGCTGGTCGCGCGGGTAGCTTTCGGCGGCGATGACCTTGAACTGGAAGTCGACGATGTTGGTGGTGAAGAAGGTGATCACCGTGAGCGCCGCCACGGCGCGCAGGTGGCCGCTCGAGAGGACCCTGCCGAGTCCACTGAAGGCGCGCCCCTTCGCCGACGTCGCCTTGCCCGTGGCGCGCGCGAACATCCGCTGGCGACCGAACCGCCCCGCAAGGAACGCTGCGGCCGCGCAGCCCACCAGCAGGACCGCGCACAGCCACAGAATCGCCGTAGCGCCGAGCGAGGTGGCGATCCGGGCGGTGAGGAGGCCGATGACGATGTTGGCGATCATCCCGCCCGAGCCGATGAGCCCGTACAGGCGCCGGGCCTCCCGCGCGTGGAACAGCTCGTTGGCAAGGGTCCAGAACTGTACCAGCGTCAGCGCGCCCATCAGCTCCACGTAGATGTAGAGCAGGTGATGGGCGGAGGGCATCCCGCCGCGGTCGGCGAGCCAGAAGAAGGCGAAGCCGCTCGCGAAGAGCACGGCGCTCCCCAGGGCCATCCGGTCCCTGCGGACCCGCGCGGCGAGCGGGGCGTAGACCAGCCCCACCAGCGCCACCGTCGCCGCCGAGGCGATGTACATCCACGCGAGCGCGCCGCGATCCGCATGCGCCAGGAACAGTGCATCACGGACCGAACGCCCCGCGGTGAAGGCCCCGACCGCGAACAGGTTGTGCAGCAGCAACAGCAGCGTGAGCCGCCGTTCACCTTGACGGACCGGGAACAGGAGCTCGAGGACGCGAAGCAGCACGGGAGTGCCCTCACCGTACCATCCCCTCTCCCTGGACAGGAGAGGGGAGTCCTGGCGGGTCAGCTCACTGCATCGCCGCGGTGGTGTCGGGATCCATCTCCGTCATCAGCTGGGTGAGCTCCATCTTGAGCTTCTCCTTGGCGCGGATCTCCAGCTGCCGCGCGCGCTCGCGAGAGAACCCGAAGTGCTCCCCCAGCTCCTTGAGCGTCATCGGTCGCTCGTTCATCACCCTTTGCTCGATGATGAACCGCTCGCGCGGGTCCAGCCTGCGAAGCGCGAGTTGAACGCGGTTCGAGACGATCCCCGCCTCCTCCTTGTCCGCCACCTCGTCGTCCTGGGAGATTGCCTCCGAGACCACGAAGTCGACGTGGCTGTTGCCGCCGTCCTCGCCCATCGGCGCGTCCAGCGAGAGGTCCCGGCCGCCCATCCGCTGCTCCATCTCGCGGACCTCGGAGGGCTTCACGTGCAGTCGCTTGGCGATCTCGTCGACATTGGCGATCGCACCATCCGTGGAGCCGCTGAGCTTCTCCAGTTCACGTCGAGTGCGTGCCAGCGAGAAGAAGAGCTTGCGTTGTGCCTGAGTGGTCCCCAGCTTCACCAGCGACCAGCTCTTGAGGATGTAATTTTGGATGTAGGCCCGGATCCACCAGACCGCGTAGGAGATGAGGCGGATGCCCTTGTCGGGATCGAACTTCTG
>JBAWAM010000267.1:0-7847 GCA_049589315.1 Myxococcaceae bacterium | reverse complement strand
CCGCCGACGTGCGCTGGTCTCCGCCGGGGTCGTCCTGCTCGCGCTCCCGGTCACGGCGCGCGCGCAGTCGCTCTCCACGTCGATCGACATCCAGCGGTTCCGGCCCGGCCCGGGCGCGACCGACCTGCTGAACGTTCAGGGAACGGAGGTGCTCGCGCCGCTGCGTTGGAGCGCTGGCATCTTCGGCCATTACGCGGACGATCCGCTGGCGCTGGTGAACCCGGTCACGGGTGAGAGGCGCATCCAGCTGATCGACCGACAGGCCTCCGCCGAGCTCGTCGCGGCCATGGGCCTTTTTCACCGGGTGGAGCTGGGGCTCGCCGCTCCGGTCACGTACCAGACCTCGAGTCCGGCAGGGGCCGTGGACGCCCGCTTTGCCAACGGCGTCACGTCCACCGGACTCGGAGATCTTCGGCTCGTCCCCAAGGTGCTCCTGCTGCCGCTGACCGCGGGGTTCCAGATCTCGGCAGCCCTCCCGTTCACGCTTCCGACCGGCGCGACGACGGCGTTCCTCGGCAGCGGAAGCCCGCGCTTCCAGCCCCGGCTCCTCGTCTCGTGGGGCGGGCTGGATCGGGTGCGCGTGCTCGCGAACGTGGGCGTCAATCTCCAGAAGCGCCAGGAGTTCCTCAACCTGCGCGTGGGAAACGAGCTGGCCTGGGCGGTCGCCGCCGCCGTGCCGTTCCGGCTCGGCAGTCAGCGCTTCGAGGCCATGGCGAGCGCCTCGGGTGTGAAGGGGCTGGAGTCGTCGGGACCGGGGTCGAGCCCCGCCGAGGCGCTCCTCGGGCTCAAGTATCGGGTGACGCCGGCGTGGTCGCTGTCGGTGGCAGCAGGTCGAGGAATCGTCCGCGGCTACGGCTCACCCGACGGCCGCGTGGTCGGTGGGTTCGTCTTCACGCCGGCCGCGGCGGAGGGTGAGCGCATCGAGGAGGCGGACAGCGACGCGGACGGAATCAAGGATGGCGACGACCGCTGCCCGCTCGAGCCCGAGGTGATCGATGGCGTGGAGGACGCCGATGGCTGTCCGAATCCCGCTTCCGCTCCCGCCACGACCGAAGCTCAGGCTGCAGCGCCCGTCATCAATCCGGATCCCGACGGAGATGGGATCGTGGGCGAGAAGGACCTGTGCCCGAACCTGCCAGAGGACTTCGATCAGTTCGAGGACCACGACGGGTGCTTCGACTCGGACAACGATCGCGACGGCGTCCCCGACGCGGTGGACCAGTGCCCGAGCGAGCCGGAGATCATCAATGGCAGGGACGACGAGGATGGGTGCGCGGATGCCGGCAAGCCGATGGTGAAGGTCGAACCCACCCGTCTGGTGCTCCTCGGGCAGATTCAGTTCAAGGCTGGCACCGACCGGATCCTGCCGAGGTCCTTCAACCTTCTCGACCAGGTCGCGGCGACGCTTCGCGCGAATCCGCAGATCCTCCGGATCCGCGTGGAGGGGCATACCGGCAGCGGCGGCGGGCGGGAGGCGAATCTGCGCCTCTCCCAACGGCAGGCTGAGAGCGTCGTCCAGTACCTCGTCGACAAGGGGATCCTCGCTGGACGCCTGGAGCCGGTGGGGTACGGCGAGTCGAACCGGCGCGTCGAGTTCGTGATCACCGAGCAGCGCTAGCTTTCAGTCCGGGCGTCCACCGCTTCGGCGGAGCAGGCTCAACATCTCCCTCCGCGTCCTGGGCCCATAAGTCTGGAACGTGGGGGAGGGCGCGTTCGCATACTCGGCGCGGGCGCGGCTCACGTTGTCCGTGCGCTGCGCCTTTCGGAGTTCGTCGAGGTTCACGCCATACACGCGCGCCGCGTTGAGTCCGAAGATCTTCCGCTTCCGCTCGGCGGTGAGCGCGGGATAGCCGTAGCGCTCCTGGAACTCCGGGCTGATCTCGAACGCCCGGAACGCCTGGATCTGGTCCTGTGGTGAGCCGTACCAGACGCAGTCCGTTCCCCAGAGGATCCGGTCCTCGCCGAGGTGCTTGAGCAGCTTGCCGATCGTGTGCGCCGCCTCGTCGGGATTGCGCATGACCGAGTGCCAGGTCGAACCCAGCTCGGCGTACACGTTGCCGTCCCCGGTGATGCCGTTCTCCTCCAGGCTGCGGATCAGCACGTCCACGCCGCGATCAGCGTTCGGGTCATAGGGCCCTTCGGTGTGACCGTCCTCGAAGCCCGAGTGGTAGATGAGGAAGGTCGCGTTCGGAAACGCGCGCGCAGCGGGTCCGACGTCGTCCGGGCGGGTGTACGTCGGGTCCATTCCCGGCAGGGGCAGGCCCTTGTGAACGGCGAAGAGGGGCACGCCGAGATCGAGGCCCTGCTGGAGGGTCCGCATGCCGAGCCCACCATCGAGCCGATAGCCCCGGCCGTCGGGTCCCCATACCGGGTAGAGCTTCCACGCGCTGATCTGCCATTCGTCACGGAGCGCCTGCATGCGCTCGCGCACCTCCTCGGGCGATTGCGCAGAGTTCGGCTGCACGATCCCGTGGATCTGCAGACGGTGATTGCCCTCGAGCTTCGCCACCCGCTCTCGGGTGTGCGCGGCGAGATCGATGGGGGTCGGGTGCGGTTCGCCCCAGAGCGCGCTCAGCACGCCGTACTGGGTGTCACTGTCGAGGAAGACCTCGCGGATGAGGACGTCCTCGGTGAAGCAGTCGACCCAGGACGGCCCGCCGCACCGGGCCTGCGGAACCTGCTTCAGAAAGTCGCCGACGTTCGGGCGATCGATTTCGAGCCAGGCGCGATCCGTCGTCACTTCGTGCGTCTGGACGTCGAAGATGAACTCGCCTCCGCGCAGCGCTGCGTCGGCCGCAGCCTGATCCCGATCGGATTCCGGTGAGACGTTGTAGCGACCACCGACGCAGCCCAGCTGGTTCAGCGCGAGGAACACCGTGGCTGCGCCGCAGGTGGTGCGCAGATAGTCGCGCCGGGACACTCCGAGCAGGCGCGCGTTCTCCCCGGCAGCCTTCATTGCGGAGCGCTTCAGCCGCTGCAGCTGCGGCGGCAGCGGTCGCGGCCAGAACTCTCCGTTGGTGGTCGTGTCGATCTTCACCGGGAGCCGCAGGGGTTCTTCGCGAGCGGACTTCTTCATGCGCTCACCTCCGCGCGCATGCTTTCGCGTTCGGGAGGAGGGCGGGTGCGCCCGTGACGGACCGCGTTCGGCACAGGTCAAAGGGAGCTGTAGTAGACAGGTTGCATGTCCTCGCTCCTGACCACTGCTTCCGTGACGCTCTCTCTCCTGTTCGCGGCGACTCCGCCACCAGAGCCCGTTCGCGCGGTGGAACGGTCTGTCGTCGGTGAGCAGTTCACCTTCGTGGTCAGGGCTTCGCCGGTCTCGAACCTGACCTATCAGCTCGACTGCATCGCAGGGATCTTTCCCTGCTCGCGCGAAACCTACGTGGCACTGTGGAAGGACTCACTCCGATGGAGTGCGGATGACGAGAAGCAACTCGAGGCGTGGAAGCGTCTGCGCGAGAAGTACTTCGAGCAGGTCCCCTTCGGTCAGCCATCGAGGAACACGACGCACAGGCTCCCTCCACAGTTCGACGGGATCGACCTCGAACACAAATTCCGGATGGCGGGTCACGCTGCGAAGACCCTGGACGAGTACCGTGCCAACCTCGAGCTCGTGCTCGCGGTGCCGGACGTGGATCAGGTGCTGCGCGTGCTCGCCCACTTCCAGCCGCGGTTCGAAGGTTGGTGGACGACGAGCGCGGCCCCGAAGCTCGTTCCGTTCCTGGACGCGACCGTGAAGCTGCTCGAGCAGGAGCGATTGACGCAGTTCATCGAGAAGGTGGCTCACTTCTACGAGGCCAGGCTCCCGAAGGGCACGCGTG
This sequence comes from Myxococcaceae bacterium, assembly GCA_049589315.1. Lineage (GTDB taxonomy): Bacteria > Myxococcota > Myxococcia > Myxococcales > Myxococcaceae > JBAWAM01. The sequence continues at coordinate 4,026 of JBAWAM010000267.1, read as the reverse complement.
TCCACCTCAACCTGGTCTTCCGACCTCCTGGCGGTGGGAGAAACACGTCCGGTGAGCAGATCCAGAACCACTCCGTCGTCGAGGTGCTCGAAGGTGAGGCGCCCGAGAGCCGCATCGACGTGGTCCTTCACGAGCTGTTCCACTTCTTCTACGCGACGGCAGCGCCCGAGCGCCGGGCGGCGGTGATGGAGGCGTTGTTCAGCAGCGCTGGCGCAGACGGCCTCGGTGCGTGGGCACTCCTGAATGAGTCGCTTGCGGCGGCCCTCGGGAACGGGCTGGTGGCGCGCAGGGTGCTTCCGCCGGAGAAGTTCGAGCGAATGCTCTCGAGAGCGATGTCGCTCTACAACGACCCGCTGATCGATCCGTCTGCCCGCGCCCTGATGCCGGTGCTGGAGCGCGCGCTCGAGCGCGGTGACGTCCTCTCGAGCCCCGGCTTCAGGGCAGAGTACCTCCAGGCGGTCCGCGGAGCATTGGGCGCAGGAGTGTCGGGACGATTGGCTCGCCTGAAGCTCGTCGCGCTCGTGTACGACGAGGACCTTCGCGGGGTCGCGCTCGAGCTCACCCGGAGAGCCAACACCGGTGGAGCCTGGTCCAACTCACCCATCGCCGAGGCGAGCAGCCGTTCGAGGCTCGAGCGCCACCCGGACCTGACTGGAGCCGTCTTCGTCTCAACGCGGCGTCTCCAGGACCTGGAGGGTTGGAAAGGCCTGCTTGGAGCGGCGACGGTCTCGGAGATCCGCCGGGAAGCGCGAACGGGGAAGCCGTTCGTCTACGGCGTCCGGCGCACGAACGGGGAGGGGTTTATCTATCTGTTCGTCGGACGCGACGCGGAGGCGATCAGTCCGCTCCTCCCCGGGTTCCTGAAGGACGAAACGCCGTGCCTGGGCGTCTGCACGCGGCTCGAAGGACGGTGATCACGGGAGCATCGCGATCACCTGGAGCAGCGCCTCGACGTCCGCTGCGTCCTGGTAGACCCCGAACCCGAAGCGGAGCCGGTCCTCGCGGGCGTCGGTGATCACCCGCTTCTGCTTCAGCGCGTTCGTCAGCTCGCGCGCCTGCGGGGTGCGGAACGTGAGGAACTGGCCTCGATTCGGGTCCTCCACCGGCACCACCAGCGTGCTCGGATCGATCCGGGGACGCTCGAGCCGGCGGAGCCCTTCGACGAAGCGGGTCTGGAGTTCGTGCGAATGGGCGCGCGACGCCTCCGTGGTCAGGCCGATCCGCTGTCGCCAGCGCATCACGCCGTTGAGCCGATAGAGCGCGGACGGATCGAAGGTGGCGCCGGCGAAGCGCATCCCGCCAGGACCATACGGGACCTGCCCGGCAACTGAACCTTCCAGCGCACCGAACGCGGCGTACCACCCCGTGTTCCGGGGCCGCGGGGCGACTCCAGGCGGCACGTGCAGGAAGCACGCGCCTTCACCGGCCATGGCGTACTTGTAGCCGCCGGCCAGGTAGAACGCGCGTGTCGCCAGGGCGGAGAGGTCGGTCGGGACGGCGAGGAACCCATGGTACGCGTCCACCGCGACCAACGTGTCCTCAGGGATCTCCCGGACGATCGACTCGAGCCCCTGCACCACCGCGCCTGAATTGAAGAAGACGTGGCTGAAGAACACGAGGTCGGGCCGGGTCCGCTTCGCCGCCGCGACCAGCCGCTCGCCGAAGGTTGCGAAGGGCTCGGACGCGACGCGCTCCACCTTCACAAGTCCGTCCTCTTCCAGCCGGCGCAGCTGGCGCTCGAAGGAGTGGAACTCGCTGTCGCTGGTCACGATGGTCGGGTGCTCTGGGAGGACCGAGAGCAGGCGCAGCACCAGCGCGTGCGTGTTGGGCGCGAACACGAGCGTCGACGGATCCGGCAAACGAAGCTGCTCGGCGACGTGGCGCTGCGCCTCGGGCCAGACCTCGGAGAACACGTGATCCCACTTCTCGTCCGCCCACCGCGCCGCGTCCAACCAGGCCTGCTGGTGCGCCTCCCGCGTCGCGTCGGGCCACGGGTGGTGGCTGTGGGCGGCGAAGTGGAGACGCCCGGGCTCGGCGTCGAGGAAGCTGCGGAACTCGCTCTTCAATGCGTTCGACACGGCGCGCGAGCGTAGCGGAACTGCCTTCGGATCCGCTGCCATTTCGGCCCTGACCCGGGCTTCGCGTGAAACCTGGCTCAGCCTCCCGGTCTCCGCCGACGGGGCGCAACGGGCGCACCCTCGAGCCACGCTGGATTCTCCGTGTGCATCTCCGCGATCAACCCCTTCATGAGCTCGATGACCTCGGAGCGATCGTTGACGCGGTAGCTCATGATGATCGGCGACGTGGCGCGTTCGTCCGCGAGCTCCCGGTAGTGCAGCTCCGACCTGAGTGACTTCGCCGACACGGGAATGAGGCAGACACCCATCTCCGCGGCGACCAGCCCGAGGGCCGTCTGAAGCTCGCGCACCTCCTGGATCTCCGCCGGGCGAAGCCCGCGATCGGCCAGCAGTGAGAGCACCTGGTCCGCGAAGCTCGGACGTGGCTCCCTGGGGTAGACGATCATCCTCTCCCCTGCGAGGGCGGCAAGCGGCAGCGGCCCGGAGTCCTGGACCAATGGGCTGTTGGAGGGAATCGCAGCCACCAGCCGCTCTTCGCGGAGGACGATCCGCTCGACCGCGGGATCCTCCGCACGGATCCGGCCGAAGCCCACGTCGATCCGGCCCGCCTTGAGCGCCTCGATCTGGTGCATCGACATCAGCTCGACGAGCTGGACGTCCAGCTCGGGGCACTGCTGCCGCAGGCGACGCACCAGCAGCGGCAGACCTCCATACAAGGTCGAGGCGACGAACCCGATCGACAGCACGCTCCGCTCATTCCGTCCGAACCGGCGGGTTGCGCTCTCCATCTGCTCGACCCGGCCGAGGATCTGCAGGGCCTGTTCATGAAAGAGGCGGCCCGCGTCGGTGAGCCGCAGGGGCCGGCTGCTGCGGACGATCAGCGGCACGCCCAGCTCGTCCTCGAGCTGCTGTATCTGCCGGCTCAGCGGGGGCTGGGCCATGTGGAGCTGCTCGGCTGCGCGCGTGAAGTTCCGCTCCCGAGCGACGGCGATGAAGTAGCGCAGCTGTCGAAGGTCCATGTTTCACTCCCAACCCGGGACGTCATGATTCCAGTCCATGCCGCAGCGCGTAGGGCGGGCAGCCGGGCAGATATCGAGCGTCATACCCAGAAGGTATTGATTGAGACTCAAACGGTCTTGGACCGGGTCGGGGCGGCCATTACAGACTCGGAGCATGGACACAGCGCGGATTGAACGCGTCGAAACGCTCCTCCTCGACATTCCTACCATCCGTCCGCATCACCTCTCGGTCGCGACGATGCGCGGGCAGACGCTGATGCTCGTCCGCCTGTGGTGCTCGGACGGAACCGTCGGGGTGGGGGAGGGGACGACGATCGGCGGGCTCTCCTATGACGCGGAGAGTCCTGAAGGGATGAAGCTGACGATCGACACGTACATCGCGCCGCTGCTGCTCCGCGGTGACGCGAATCGCGTGCAGGCGCTGATGGCGTCGATCGGCAAGGTGGTGAAGGGGAACCGTTTCGCGAAGTGCGCGGTGGAGACGGCCCTGCTGGATGCCCTGGGTAAGCGTATCGGCGTGCCCCTCTCCGAGCTGCTCGGCGGGCGGGTTCGCGACCGCCTTCCGGTGGCGTGGACGCTGGCTTCTGGCGACACCGATCGCGACATCGCGGAAGCCGAAGAGATGCTGGCGAGCCGTCGCCACAACGCGTTCAAGCTCAAGATCGGGAAGCGGTCGGTGCGGGACGACGTGGCGCATGTCGCAGCCATCAAGCGTGCGGTCGGCGATCGGGCGAGCGTTCGGGTCGACGTGAACATGGCCTGGAGTGACACGGAGGCCGCGCGCGGGATGCCGGCGCTGGCGGAGGCCGGCTGCGACCTTGTCGAGCAGCCGACGGCTGGGGCCGCCTCGCTCTGCCGCCTGGCCCGGCGCTTCCCGATCCCTGTGATGGCGGATGAGAGCGTGCAGGGGCCGGAGACCGCCTATGAGC
>JBAWAM010000266.1:0-2391 GCA_049589315.1 Myxococcaceae bacterium | reverse complement strand
GGCTGCGTCAGATCCGAAGGAGGCCCTGGCACCACCGGCACGAGCACGGGAGGGGGCGGCGGCGGACTCTCCACGTTGCGCTTGCGGAGTTCCACCGTCGGCGTGGTCCCCGGCGTGCGCGGCCTGGGAACGGCGGGCACCGCCGCCAGCTCCGGCCTCGTCTTGAGGGGCGGCGGCGAGACGCGTCGGGAGATGTCGACGAACTCGTCGAAGAACTCGCTCGCCGTCTTGGGGCGGACCAGCGGGTTCGAGTTGGTCGACCGCCGATAGAGCCCCTCCAGCGCCGGTGGGACCTCCGGGTTCAAGCGGATCAGCTCGGGAATAGACTCGTCCGGGGTGAGTCCCGAGAGCATCTCTCCGACGATCACGCCGAGCGCGTAGATGTCCGCTCGTTGGTCGACTTCACCGCCCGCGACGTATTCGGGGGCCAGATAGCGGTCGGCCTTGCGCTGTCGGACCGCCTGCACGAACGGGAGCCGCGGGATCCCCAGCGACAGCCCGTAGTCACCGACCTTGAGCAGGTCGGGCAGGACGATCACGTTCTCCGGCTTGAGGTTCCCGTGCGGCCCGAGCTTGTGCGCCGCATCCATCGCGTGGGCGATCTGCCCGAGGATCGGCTCGATCTCTCCGAGCTTGAAGAACTCGCCCTTGCCGATGCGCAGGTCGATGATCTTCCGGAGCGTCAGCCCTTCGAGGACCTGCATCGTGTAGAAGGGGCGGTCTTGATCCTCGCCCTCTTCGTACACGCGGATGAGGTTCTGGTGGCTCAGCTTGCGCGCCAGCCGCATCAGCCGGGCGAACTGCTTGCGCTCCTCCGGCGTCTGCACCAACCGCGCATTGACGACCTTGAGCGCGACCTCGATGTCGATCTCCCGGTCGTACGCCCGGAAGACGATGCCGACCGGCCCTTCGCTGAAGGCGTCACGAATCTCGTAGCGGCCGCAGACGACGTCGCCCAGTTGGTACGGCGCCCCTTCGATCTGCGCGCCCTGCAGGCGCCGGCGGGAGAAGGTCGCGGTCGCCTGGCGCACACCTCCGCCGCTGAGCTTCTGCCCACAGGTGGCACAGCTTTCGCTGGAATCTGGGACGTGACTGCCGCAGCGGTAGCAAAGCAAGAGGCCCGACTTGTAACCCGTACTCCTACCGGGCAGCAAGGCACTCAGCCGCGGTGTCCAGTAGAGCCAAATCCGCCGTCGCCCCGGGCGGTCTGCCCCAGCTCTCCCACCTCCACCCACATTGCCCGCGTGACCGGTGCAATGACGAGTTGGGCAATGCGATCGCCCCGGCTCACCGTGAACGGCTCGCGCGAGAGGTTGGCGAGGATGACCTTCACCTCGCCCCGGTAGTCCGCGTCGATGGTGCCGGGCGAGTTGAGGCAGGTGAGGCCGTGCTTGAGGGCCAGTCCGGACCGTGGGCGCACCTGCCCCTCGAAGCCTTCGGGCACCTCGAGGGCCATCCCGGTCGGAATGGCGGCGCGATCCATCGGCTGAAGCGTCAGGGGCTCATCGAGGTCGGCGAGGAGGTCCATCCCGGCCGCGTGCGCCGTCTGGTAGCTCGGGAGTGGGAGCGGCGCCGGGTGGGAGCGGACCCGGCGGACCTTCACGGAGATGGGGTGCGACATGCGAGCCCTCTATCACGGAGGCGCCCGGGTCAGCGCGGTGGCGCCGCGGAACGCGAGCGGGTCCACCGGCCGGTCTGCGATCTCCAGCTGGTAGTGCAGGTGGGGCCCGGTGGACCGTCCGGTGTTGCCGGATCGTGAGATCACCTGACCTCGCTTCACCACCTCGCCCTCGCGGACGAGCAGGACGCTGTTGTGGAGATAGGCCGAGCTGACGCCTCTGCCGTGGTCGATGACGAGCATGCGGCCGTTGGTGGCGTCCTCGCTGGCGCGCCGCACCCGCCCCTCCCCCACCGCCCGGACCTGGGAGCCGGTGGGGAGCGGGAGGTCGATCCCGTGGTGCATCCTGACCCCGCCGAGCACCGGGTGCTCGCGGTCGCCGAAGCCCGAGGAGATGAGCGCGCTCTCTGCGACGGGCCAGCCCAGGCTCGACGCGAGTCCGATGGCGAGGGTGTCCGAAGCAGCGGTCACCTCCGCCTCGAAGCCGGGCGGGAGATGGCGCGCGAGGTCCTGCAACGTCGGCCGGGCGATGCCCTCTGCACGCACCCGCTGCGCCGCGTATCGCGCGGGCTCACGGCCGATGAACGCTGCCAGGACCGCGCCCTCCTCGCCGCCGCAATCCTTCGAGAGCCGCTTGATCAACGCCGCCGCGCTCTGCGGAGTGGAGACGGTCCGGTCTCGAAGGCTGGCGTGCAACGCCGTCGCGAGCGCCAGCTCCGGGGTGGCGGGCGGATCGAAGCGGACCCGGAACCCCGCATTCGACGGCGCGCGCC
>JBAWAM010000265.1:0-5200 GCA_049589315.1 Myxococcaceae bacterium | reverse complement strand
TTCGCAGGCTTGCACGGGGCGTGCGCCTTGCATCGCTGCGCGCCATGAGCGTCCGCCTCTTCGCAGCCGGAGTGCTGGCCGTGCTCCATCTCGCGGGATGCAGGGGAGACGACGCGGTCCGAACCGTCCGCGGTGATCTCGTCGCCGAACCGGGGCAGCTCTCGTTTCCCCTCACGTGGCTCGGGCACCCCACGGTGCAGACTCTCCACGTTCACAACGCATCGCGTGCCACGAAGCGGCTGAGCGCCGAGGTGACGGGGAACTTCGCCCTCCTGGGGAACCTCTCGGAGATCGCAGGCGGTGAGACCGTCGCGCTCCGACTGCGCTTCGACCCAGACGCGGAAGGCGCCCACCCGGGCGTTCTCGTGATCTCGAGCGAGGGGAGCCAACTCGAGGTTCGATTGCGCGGCGACGCGCGTGTTGCACCTTCGTGCGCCGACAGCGGCCCGTGCATGACCAGCGCCTTCGACCCCGGGTCGGGTACCTGCGTGGAGTCGCCCGTTCCCAAAGGCACGACGTGCGGCGAGGGCAACGCCTGCATCTCCGAAGGGAAGTGCAGTGAAGGGGGCTGCCACGGCATCGAGCGGGCCTGTGACGACGGAAACGCCTGCACCCAGGATGCATGCGATCCGAGCCTGGGCTGCGTCTTCATCGACGCTTCGGCGAGCTGCACGGCCCCGCAGGATGCGTGCAAGGTCGCCTTCTGCGATCCGCTCACTGGGTGTGGCCTCACCGACGCGCCGGATGGGACCTCCTGCGGCGCCGGGGACTGCGAGCGCGCCGACATCTGCCTCGCGGGCAGCTGCCGAAACGTGCCCGTGCCTGAAGGTGCGAAGTGTGGCGGTTCATCCCCCTGTCAGGGCGAGGGGATCTGTCGGAACAAGGTCTGCATCCAACCGGACCCCACGGTGCTCGCATCCGTGTGGACCTACACCGCGGCTGCGGGGGCCCGGATCGACTTCCGCGGTGTCACCGACTCCGCTCAGAATCTCTATTGGACGGAGTGCACGGACACGTGCCTTGTCCTCTCGGCGACGCGGGAGGGTGTCGAACGCTGGCGACGCCCGATGGTGGACGACGAGACGGCGTCCTTCGCGTCGGTGCGGATGACGGTGGGCGACATTGTCGTCAGCACCATCGGCCACGCTTTCGTCGAAGCGCGCCGCGCGTCGGATGGCACCCATCTGTGGTCTCGCAACCTCCAAGCGGGCTTCGCGAACGTCCTCCTCGGAGATCCGGCAGCGAACGGGAGGGGACAGGTGGTGTTTCCATTGGAAAGCGACGGATCGCTCCTCGTCGCGCTCGAGGCTTCCACGGGCGCGACGGCGTGGACGGCGCCGGTCCGTGCGCGTCAGGTCGAAGTCTGCGTCGACGAGCGCGGGAGCGTGTTCGCCTCTGGATTGGAATTCGCTCAAGGGTGGACCTCCACCGGCTCTCCGCTGTGGGCGACGTACTTCTCCGAGGGTCGGTTTCCTGCGACCCACGGCGGCGTGCTGACCACCGCCGGCCACAATGCGCTGCGCACGTCCGATGGCTCCCCGCTCTGGGCATGGGGCAGCTCCGTGATCTCGGAGGGCCTTCTGCGTGGAGGGTCGTCGTGGTCGCTCATGTGGCGTCCGTCGGCGGGGGAGCTGTCCCTCCTCCGCCGCGAGGCCGCGACCGGTCGCCTCGATTGGGAGTACCGGTACCTCGATACGGCGTGGGTGAGCGACCTGATGCTCACCTCCGACGGGTCCGCTCTGATGCTGGTGATGAACTCTCCCTCCATCGCATCAAGCTGGCGACCGTGGGCGCTCGAGGAGGTCAGCCCATCCGGAGTGCGCACGTACTCGTGCGAGCTCCCCTCGCCCTTCCTCCATTTCGGAGGAAGCGTGCTGCTCGACGGGCGCCTCGTGACCCAGGGACACGTCCAGGACGGCTCGACGCTCTTCGCCTTCGACGTCCCGGGGCGACGGCTCGCCTCGACAGGCTGGGTGACCTGGCGGGGAACGCCTCAACGGACCGGGGCGCCTCGCTGAAGCGCTCTACTGGCGAGCGGGCGGGGCACGGGCCTGGTCGCTTCCGGGTGGGCGCGATTCGCGAAAAGATTCCCCGCGATGAGCGATCCGGCGAACGATCAGGCTTCCTACAGTCGAGGCGAATCCGCGCGTGAGCACACTGCGCCGCTTCTCACCACCACCATCGGCGCGAACCTCGCCCACACTGCAAAGGCCTTCCCGGATCGCGACGCGCTGATCGACCTCCCGTCGGGTCGCCGTTGGACCTGGCGGGCGTTCCTCGCCGACGTCCGCAGGCTCGCGTCGGGGCTGTTGAGCGCGGGGCTGAGGCCGGGCGACCGGATCGGGATCTGGTCTCCGAACCGCTGGGAATGGGTGCTCACTCAGTACGCCGCCGCCGAATGCGGGCTGGTGCTCGTCAACATCAACCCTGCCTACCGGCTGCACGAGCTCGAGTTCGTGCTCAACCAGTCCGGGACCCGCGCGGTCATCGCGGCGCGCTCCTACAAGGACTCGGACTACGCCGGGATGCTCGCGAAGGTGCGAGGGCAGTGTTCCGCTCTCGAGCGGGTCATCCTCATGGAATCCCCCGAGTGGGATGAGCTCCTCCAGGGACCCGAGTCCGACGAGCTCGCGCGGGTCGCTGCAACGCTGAAGCCGAGCGATCCGATCAACATCCAGTACACCTCGGGAACCACCGGCTTCCCGAAGGGCGCGACGCTCAGCCACAGCAACCTCCTCAACAACGGCTTCTTCGTCGGAGAGCTGCTCCACTACACGGAGGCCGATCGCGTCTGTCTGCCGGTGCCGTTCTATCACTGCTTCGGCATGGTCATGGGCAACCTCGCCTGCACCACGCACGGCGCGGCGATGGTGCTCCCATCATCGACCTTCGATCCCGCGGCGGCGCTGGCAGCCGTGCAGCAGGAGAGATGCACCAGCCTCTACGGCGTGCCGACGATGTTCATCGCCGAGCTGGCGCTGAAGAACTTCGACGACTACGACCTCTCCACGCTGCGCACCGGCATCATGGCCGGCTCGCCGTGTCCCTCCGAGATCATGCGCCAGGTCATCGACCGCATGCACATGAACGAGGTCTCCATCTGCTACGGCATGACCGAGACCTCGCCGGTGTCCACGCAGACGCGCGGTGACGACAGCCTGGAGCGACGGGTGGGGACGGTCGGTCGCGTGGGGCCACATCTGGAAGTCAAGATCGTCGACTCAGAAGGTCGGACGGTGCCCCGCGGCGTCACCGGCGAATTCTGCACCCGCGGCTACAGCGTGATGCTCGGGTACTGGAACCAGCCGGAGCTGACGAACGAGGTGCTCGACTCCGATGGCTGGATGCACACCGGCGATCTCGCGGTCATGGACGCCGACGGGTACGTGCAGATCACCGGCCGCATCAAGGACATGGTCATCCGCGGCGGTGAGAACATCTACCCGCGGGAGATCGAGGAGTTCCTCTACACGCACCCGGACATCCTCGACGCCCAGGTCATCGGCGTGCCGGACCCGAAGTACGGCGAGGAGCTGATGGCCTGGGTGCGGATGCGCGAGGGCGCGACGCCGCTCACCGCCGAAGCGCTTCGAAGCTGGGCCTCGGGCAAGCTCGCCCGGCAGAAGATCCCCAGGTACGTGCGCGTGGTCGACCAGTTCCCGATGACGGTCACCGGAAAGGTCCGCAAGACCGAGATGCGCGACGAGAGCGCCCGCCTGCTCGGGAGCGATGCCGGGACGCGCTGAGTGGTGCCTCGATGCCTCGAGTCTCAGCCGGACTTCTGGTTGAGAACAGAAGGGTTCACGGCCCTCGACGGGGGCGGTTGACTCCGGACGACGTCGCGCGCATTCTCTAAATCGTGAGCGGCCTCTTCCACCACCATCATGCGCATCACGCCCATGGACCCGACGGGTTCGTTCGGCGCGTGCGCGGTGGTGTCTAGCTCTCCCGCACTCACGCAATCGAACGAAAGCCCGTCCCCCTCTGTTCCGGACGGGCTTTGGTGTTTCTGAGCTCCTCCGGACCCAACCCTGGAGTCCAACGTGCTCAGAATCGCTCTCCCCAACAAAGGCCGCCTCTCGGACGATGTCCGCGAGCTCTTCGAAGACGCCGGCTACGACGTCCGCTTCCGTGGTGACCGCGCGCTCAGCGCATCGCTCGGCGATGACCTCGAGGCGCTGTTCGTCCGCGCCCAGGACATCCCGGAGTTCGTGGCGGACGGCGCGGCGGACGCCGGCATCACCGGCTTCGACCTGGTGAACGAGTCGGGCAGGCGGGTGGACGAGCTGCTCGACCTGGGCTTCGGCCGGTGTCGTCTGGTCGTCGCGCTCCCCGAGGACGGGCCGCGCACGCTCGATGCGCTTCGGCCGGGAACGCGGATTGCCACCTCCTTCGTCAACACCGCGCGCAGGTTCTTCGCGGACCGGAATCTGGCGGTCGAGGTCGTCCCCGTCACGGGCGCTGCGGAGATCGCGCCGAAGCTGGGCGTCGCGGACGCGGTCGTGGATCTCACCTCCACCGGTTCGACGCTCCGCATGAACGGCCTGGTGGAGGTCGCGACTGTGCTCACCTCGACCGCTCGCCTCATCGCCCGGCCGGACGCGTCCCCGTCGGCCAGGCGTGGGCTGGATGAGCTGGCGATGAGCCTGGGCTCGGTGCTTCGCGCGCGAGGGCAGCGGTACCTGATGGCGAACGCGCCGCGCGAAGAGCTCCCGCAGATCCGGAAGATCCTCCCCGGTCTCAACGGCCCCACCGTGACGGACGTCATGGACGGCGGACGCTTCGTCGCGGTGCACGCGGTCGTCCCGGCGAAGCTGGTCCGTCGCGTCACCACCGAGCTGAAGGCGGTCGGCTGCGAAGGCATCCTGGTCACCCGGATCGAGAGGATCATCCCGTGAGCGCGCGCGTCAGGATCTTCGGAGCGCTGGCGGCCCTGGAGGCTTCGGACCGGGAGCTCCTCCTCTCACGTTCGCTGTCCGTCGCAGGGGACGCGGTGAGCGACGCTGTCCGGATGCTGGTCGAAGAGGTTCGCCGGGAAGGTGACCAGGCGCTTCGAAGGCAGGCGGCGCGTTTCGACGGAGTCGCGCTCGAGTCGTTGGAGGTGCCGCGGAGTGCCTGGGTCGAAGCGCTCGAGCGGCAGCCGCGCGCACTGGTCGACGCGCTGGAGCGTGCGGCGCGGAACATCCGCGCGGTGCACGCG
>JBAWAM010000264.1:0-2486 GCA_049589315.1 Myxococcaceae bacterium | reverse complement strand
GGTCAAGCGTTGACGCTGCTGTCCCATGAGAGCTGGCTCTTCACGAGGCGGACACCATCGACACCGTGCGAAAGCTCTTCGCCAGAACGCACGGGTGAATTCTGGTGTGCCGTCGGCGTTTCTTGCCCTCCGATTGTAACGGACGCGGCGCTGGCGACCGATGGGGACGCGGGGGCATTCTCCGCGAACAGAGGGGAACTGCAAATGGCCGAACGGGTACACGGAGTGGGTCCAACCGAGGCGCATGCGCCACCGGGGTTCCTTCCATGGGTGGCGATGCTCGTCCACGCGCATCGTGAGCGGCTGCTGGCCTTCGCCCGGCGACGCGGCCTGGACGTGGAGGAGGCGCTGGACGCCGTGCAGGACAGCTTCATCTCCTTCTTGCAACTGCCGCAGGCGCGAGCGATCGCCCGGGAGCCGGAGGAGGCCCTGAAGTTCCTCTCGGTGATCCTCCGGCACAACGTGATGAACCGGCAACGCAAGGTGGCCCGCCATGCCCGTGCGGCCCTCCTGCTCGAGGCGCAGGCAGCGACCGCCGACGTCGAGAGCAGCGAGTCCCTCGTCGCCCGAGCCGAGGAGCTGGCGCGGGTCAACGGCTGCATCCTGCGCATGGCGAGGCTTCAACGGAGCGTGATCATGCTCAGCCTCTTGGATGAGCAGCCTCGGGAGGAGGTGGCCCGGACGCTTGGAGTCTCCCCGGGGTACGTACGCGTCCTCCTCCACCGGGCGCGGGAGCACGTTCGCTCCTGCGAGGACGGGCATGACGACGGAGCTGAAGCCGGGAAGGAGGCTTGAGATGTGGCATCGAAACCGGCTGAGCGATTCCTTCGGGCTCCAGGTCCCCATCGTCCAGGGACCGTTCGGGGGAGGCCACTCCTCGGTCGCCCTGGCTGCGGCGGTCTCCAACGGCGGGGGACTGGGCTCCTTCGGGGCGGTGAACCTCTCCCCGGAGGAGATCCGCGCGACGATCGGTGAGCTGACCCAACGGACCTCGCGCCCCTTCTCCATCAATCTCTGGGTGCCGATTCCTGGACAGGAGAAGCTGCACCTCCCGGACTCGGCCTTCGAGCGCCTGGTGCAGCACCTGCGCCCGGTGTTCACAGAGCTGGGACTCGCCGTGCCCGGGGCCGAGGACGCGGTGGCCCACCGGTTCGAGGATCAGGTGGAGGCACTGCTGGAGGCGCGGCCGCCGGTCTTCAGCTTCGTGATGGGCATCCCAGACCCCGCGATCCTGGACGCGGCGCGTTCGAGGGGGATCCGCACGATCGGGACCGCGACCACGGTGGAGGAGGCGGTGGCGCAGGCCGAGGCCGGAGTGGACGCGGTGGTTGCTTCGGGGAGTGATGCGGGTGGCCACCGCAGCTCCTTTCTCCGCCCGGCCGAGGACTCGCTTGTGGGGACGCTGGCACTGGTGCCGCAGGTGGCCAGCGCGGTTGGAATCCCGGTGATCGCTGCGGGCGGGATCGTGGATGGGCGGGGGATCGCGGCCGCACTCGCGCTGGGAGCGGAAGGGGCGCAGCTGGGCACCGCGTTCCTGGCCACTCCCGAATCGAACGCGCCCCCTGTCCACCGCGCGCTCCTGGGGACGCACCAGGCGCGCTCCACCGCGCTGACCCGGGTCTTCTCCGGACGCCTCGCGCGCGGGATCGTGAACCCGCTGATGACCACCCTCGAGGCGCATCTGGAGGACGTCCTGCCGTACCCCGCGCAGAACGCACTCACGCTGCCGCTCCGTCGCGCGGCAGCGAAGGCCGGGAGGGCGGATTACCTCGCGCTGTGGGCGGGTCAGGGTGCGGCGTTGGCCCGGTCGATCCCCGCAGCCGAGCTCCTGCGACTGCTCGCCGAGGAGACCGATCGGGTGCTGGGACAGGAGCGGCTGCGGCCTCGCCCTGCCTCAGTCGCGTCCACGCTCGCCACGGTGTCCAGCACCCGGTCCGACCGAGGGTGAGCGTGTCGGCGCCCTTGTTCGTCAGCACCCGTGACGATGAGGGCGAACGCATCAGAATCCGGCGTGCCCCCCAGTGAGTTGGAGCGCCTGGCCACGGCCCGGTCGTCGACCGGTTCGTGGAAGGCACTGCCATCTTCGGACAGAGGCGGTGTTGGACACGCAGCAAGAGCGGGATCATCGCCCGCGACGGCAAATCCGAAGTTAGACGAGCGGTGCTGCGCCACCTCGGGCTACCCGCAGAGGCCTTGCGGGCCCGCGGGCCCCTCTCACTCGAGCGACTCTCCCTTCGCGACGACGGGAGGCTCGCCTGGCGGATGAAGCGTCCCGCCCCAGACGGCTCCACCCACCTCCTCCTCACTCCCCTCCAACTCGTCCGCAAACTCGCCGCCCTCGTCCCTCCTCCCAGGCGACTGGTCTCCTTGGACGGGGTGGCCTCGGAGTCACCCGAGTGAGGACGACCTGTGGGTGGTGGGCCAGCGCAGAACGATCGCCCGCCGCGCGCTCAGTTGCGAATGATGGTGCCCATGCGCGTCAGGTA
>JBAWAM010000263.1:0-2120 GCA_049589315.1 Myxococcaceae bacterium | reverse complement strand
GAGCGAGCCGTCGCCGACGGAACGCCGCCCGAGTGGGGGCGGGCGCAAGCCGGTACCGCTTCGCCCGGAGTCGCCTCCCACGACGCCCGGGCGCGCGCCGGAACCGGAGCGTGAGACCGGAGGCTCTCCTCATCCGGGCTTCGATCGGCTTCGCGCGCTGGCTTCCCAGAAGCCGGCCACCAACGGCAAGGGCGGTTCGGGGCGAGGAGGCGGTGGACGACGGCGGTCCCGATGAGTGTGCGCACCAGGGCGGTGTAGGCAAGGGCACACCTTGCGGTCGCTTGTCGGCCTGCCGTGTTTTAAATCATACTTTTGAGTTCCACCGCTGAGGCGGGCCAGGAGAAAGTGCATCAACCCGGGCGGGGGCCGAAGTAGGCGGGAGAACGTATGCCGGAAGAACACCTGCTCTTCGGAGAGCTGCTCGTCCGGTTGGGACTGGTCTCCTCCCATCAGGTCGAGGAGGCGCTCGCGCTCCAGCTCAGGAGCGGACAGCGCATCGGTCAGTCGCTGGTGAGCCTGGGGTACGTGGACCGGGAGCGGTTGCAACAGGTGCTGCTGGCCGCGCTCGGTGTAGAGGATCTGGCGGATTCGCCCCGGCCGGCTCGAGCGCCAGAGCACTCCCCTCCGACCGTGGCCCTCGATCGCGTCGTCGTGGTGGACGACTCGGAGATCTACGCGGCGATGGTGGGCCACGAGCTCTCGGAGCGCGGGTACGAGGTGATCTGCCTGAATGATCCGCTCGTCGCGCTGAGAGAGATTCCCCGGCTACAGCCCGCGCTCGTGATCACAGACCTCCAGATGCCCGGCATGTCGGGCGCGGAGCTCTGCACGGCGCTGAAGCGCGGGCCGTTTCCGCAGCTTCCGGTGATCATCCTCACCGGTCACGAAGCCGAGGCCGTCGCGGGGCTGCGGTCGGGCGCGGACGACTACATCCAGAAGGGGGCCGACCTCGACGAGCTGGTGGCGCGGATGGAGAGCGTGCTGCGGCGTTCGCGGCAGGTGCAGCACGTGCGCCGGCTGTTCGCCCGCTACACGTCGGACGAGGTGGTGGACAAGATCCTGACCGGGGGCGAGCTGGCGCTCTCCGGCGAGAAGCGCGAGGTCACGGTCCTGTTCGTGGACATCCGCAGCTTCAGCGCGCTCTCGGAGCGACACCCTCCCGAGCAGGTGCTGCGGATGCTCAACCGCGTCCTCGGGAGACTCTCGGACGTCGTGCTGTCGTGCGAGGGCAGGGTGGACAAGTTCCTCGGGGACGGACTGATGGCCGTGTTCGGCGCGCCCGTGTCGCGCGACGACGACCCGATCCGGGCGGTGAAGGCGGCGAAGCTGATGATGGACGCGGCCGGGGAGCTGCGCCGCGGCGCACCGCTCGGGGGCGACGAGGCGATCTGGCCGGAAGCCGGGCTCCAGCTCGGAATCGGCATCAACACCGGCGTGGTGGTCGTGGGGAACCTGGGTTCGGAGCGGCGCAGCGAATACACCTGCATCGGCGACACGGTGAACGTGAGCGCGCGGTTGTGCGAGCTGGCCCGGCCGGGTCAGGTGCTGATCGGGGCGAGGACGCGCGAGCTCCTCGGGGACGCCGCCAACGTCGGAGCCCTCGCGCTGATGCGGCTGCGCGGCAGGATCGAGCCGACACCGGTCTACAGTCTCCGCTGGGAGAGCTGAAGCGGAGTCCACTCAGGACCGGAACGCGACCACGGTGACCGCGTCACCACCCTCCTGGTCCTGCCCGGGGCGGTACATCCGCACGTACGCGGAGCGATCGAGGTAGACGCGGATCGTCTGCTTGAGGGCGCCGGTGCCGTGGCCGTGGAGGATGTTCACGCCATCCTGTCCCGCGGCGAAGGCGCGGTCCATGAACTGCTCGATCTTCGCGAGCGCCTCGTCGGCGCGCATGCCGCGCACGTCGACCCGTTCGCTGACCGCCTTCACCGGCGCGGCGGCGGCCTTTTCGGCGCGCTTCATGGCCTCGCCCTTGCCGGTGGCGAACCGGGCCTTCGGCTTCTCCGCGCTGATCGGCACCAGGTCCCGGACCTGGGCGCGCAGCTTGAGCGCGACGGCCGCGACGAGCGCCTCGCCGTCCTGGAGTTGGAGGATCTCGACCCGCTGGTTCAGGC
>JBAWAM010000262.1:0-6943 GCA_049589315.1 Myxococcaceae bacterium | reverse complement strand
CGGTGGACGAGCCCGTGTGGCGCGAGCTCTGCGCGGCGGGGAGCGCGCCGCCGCCGCCTGCCCCTGAGGAGGCGATCGCGTCGCTCTCGGAAGCGAGCAGCACGGAAGACCGCATGCGCGCGATGCGGAGCTTCGCAGAGCGGTGGTTCGGGGCGGACCCTGATGCGCCGCCGCTCGATGGCTCGGTGAGTGTGCCGCTCCCGCACCCCGACTGGCACACGTCGCGAACCCGATTCTTCGGCTCGAACGGCGTCATCGGGTTCGCGTACCCGGACGCGGACCAGTTCTGGGTCTGGCTCGGCGCGAAGGACCGCACACGCCTCGAGGCGATCGAAGACCTCGTCGAGGACTGGCCCGACCTCGGCTTCTGAGGGGGAGATCGGCGATCCGACGCTTGCGCTGG
This sequence comes from Myxococcaceae bacterium, assembly GCA_049589315.1. Lineage (GTDB taxonomy): Bacteria > Myxococcota > Myxococcia > Myxococcales > Myxococcaceae > JBAWAM01. The sequence goes on along the minus strand of JBAWAM010000262.1, from coordinate 6,540 downwards.
CTCAATGAAAAAGACGTTTCCAGAGCGGCGCTTTGGAAATCCGCAGCGCGGCAAGGCGAAGCACGCCGCCGTTGGAGCGGATCTCGTACGTTGTCGAACCCGGATGCCCAATCGTCGTCCCGTCCTCGAGGGGCGACTGCCGCTGTAGCATTTGATGAGCCACAGTGAAGACCGCGTCCATGGCCTCGCGCGTGACTGTTTCGGTGGCGTCCGGCGCAAGGGCGAGAATGACTTCGGGCAACCCAAGCGCGTCGAGGCCACGCGTTTTCATCTCGCCCCTGCGTCCAAGGATGTCGAGCCATACCATCAAGTCCGAGGCGGGACTCTCCGCACGCGGCTCACTCATTCTCAAGAAGGCCTCGGGGGGTAACACGCGATCACTCGTGTGAAGCACGAGCACGCGCGCAGCAGGTGACGCCGCCGCCTTCCGTCCGAACGCGGTCAGCTGACCGATTTGCTTGATTCGAGCAGCGCAGGTCGACGGCTCGACCTTCTCGTTGAAGCTCAGCAGATTGACGAGAGTCGGAACGTCAGCAAGAACTTCGGGCGGCCTACCGACCGCCCCCGCCATATCGCGGCCCAGAGTTCCTGGAGGCAATCCGACGTCGGAGTCCTTCATGAGATGGATCTGCGTCGTGAGCTCGAACGTGTCTCCGGCGCCTGCGGCGGTGAGTTCCTCTAGCAAGGCGACTTGCGCCCCGGTCTGCAGGGCGACCGTCAACAGCGGCCTTCTCGCGGATGCGAGCGGCGGAGTCAGACCGACCGGCGTCGTGCGCTCGCGTGATCCAGAGCCCAACGCTGCCCCACATGAGCACTTTGCCGGGTTCGGCACCACGAGTGGCAGACGACAGTGCGGACAGGATGTGAAGTCAGACATCGGAAATACCCTTGATTCTAAGCGGAGACGATAAGGCGAACAAACGCGGTTCGGCGAGGTTCGCTTCGTCGGGACGGCCGAACGCGGCTTCGTTGACCCGACGGATCGCGGCCGCGTCTCCGGGTTGCTCCTCGCGAATCGGAATGTCGCTCACGTGGTTCTCCACCGACCCTTGCCGTTCACGTCAACCGATGATGCCCCGGCGCACGCTCCCGCACTCCCGCGGAGCAGGGTTGAAGGCGCGTGGCACGATCGCACCTTCGCTGCCGACCATAGGGGGCAGCATGCATCAAAACAAGGGTAGGACGGCGTGGCGGTGGGCCACGATGGCAGGGATGCTGTTCTGCGGAGTGGCAACAGCCCACGAGGAGGACGAAGACACCAACATTCCGAACGGTCCGACGCTGGGGCACCTGAGCACCTTCATCCCGTGGCACAAGGATGCCATCCACATCTCGGTGGTCTGGCCGAGGACGCGCGATCCGCAGCTGTGCTTCTGGATGCGTCCTTCCGAATGGCGCGGCACCGACGTGGTGAATCCGGTCCCGCCCATGGGCGATCTGCGCAACGAGTTCCGCACCCTCGTGTACGGCGGCTATTCGTTCAGCCGGACACTGGAAGACAGCGTGCGAACGCGAATTCTCCCCGATCTCGAGATGGAGAACACGCTCTGTGCCGACTATCCCGGCGCGCTCGTGCGGTCGGGCAAGCACCACCTCGAAGAGCTCACCATCGAGGACTTCGCCGAGAACGCCAGCGCCTTCCATGACTCTGGTCACTCCAAAGGTTTGAACTACAACCTGTTCTGCGCCGGGAACGTCATGCTCGCGGATGGCCGCATCGCGGTGATCGGCGGCCACGACAAGGCGGGCAACCACGGCATCCGGAAGATCAACATCTACGATCCCGAAACCGAACGCTGGCTCCCGCGGCCGATACCGGGCGCGATGGAGGACTACCTCGCCGACCCGACGGGTCTCGAATTCCCGCACCGCACGGGCCTGAACGAGGAGAACACGGACCCCGCGGATCCTGCGGACATGAAGTACCAGCGCTGGTACCCGAGCGCGGTGACCCTGCCGAACGGGAAGGTGCTGATCCTGTCGGGCAGCGATCAGGTCTCGGAGGTCGGCCCGGCGCAGGCCGGACTCACCAAGGTTCGTCAGCCCACCCCGGAGGTCTACGATCCGAAGACGGATCGGAGCATCGCCCTCGAGAACGCGCAGAAGCTGCAGAACATGTACGTCCGGTCCTTCGTGGTCCAGACCGGCCACGGGAAGGACGACTGGAAGGTCCTCACGGTCGGGGAGGCGGTGAAGCCGTACCCGACGGGCGAGGCGCTCGATGACTACGACCCGTGGCAGTACGACGGGAGGACCTATCTCCTCGACGTTCAGGCGGCGCTCCGGGACCGCTATCGCCACAGGCCGGGAGAGAGGCACTGGGATCAGCTCGCCACCGCGACCTCCGCCCATGACAGCGGCGCGGCCGTGAACCTGCGCTACCTCGACAATCACGGGATGCCCACGCTCCAGAAGATCGTCGCCTTCGGAGGCAGCGATCAGAATGGCGACACAGACGTGGTGGAGACGCTCGACCTGGTGATGGGTCGCCGCGGCATCTTCACCGAAGGGTGGAGGCCCGAAGCGCGACTTCCGTTCCCGCTCGACCAGAACAACGCGGTGGTCCTGGCCGACGGCAACATCGTGGTCTTCGGAGGAAGCGGCCGGGTCAACGGGCAAAGGAACGCGAACCTGGATGTGCAGCTGTTCAACCCGGCAACGGGGCAGCTCACCACGGTGGCGCGAACGAACGTACCGCGGCACGACCACTCGAACGGGACGCTCCTGCCAGACGGCTCGGTCCTGATCTCCGGTGGCAATCGGGTGGATCTGGCTGCGGACGGCAATGTCGGTGTTCCCGTGGCCCAGATCTACTCGCCGCCGTACCTGTTCAAGGGAGAGCGCCCTGAGGTGCTCTACGCCCCGGAGAAGATCCGCTACGGCAGGACGTTCGACCTGCAGGTCCACGGGACGATCTCGAAGGTGACGCTCCTCCGGGTCGGGCCCACCACGCACAACTGGTCGTGGGGCAACGCGTACGTCGAGCTCGCCTTCAAGCAGAAGAAGGACCGGGTCAGCGTCACCGCCCCGAAAGTGCCGGGTGCCGCGGTGCCGGGCCTCTACATGCTGTACGTCCTCAACGAGAATGGCGTGCCCAGCGTCGCGCAGCGCGTGATGGTCGGCGACGGCCGTCACGGACACGGAGACGACGACCACAGCCACTGCGATCACGACGACTGAGTCGGGGGCCTGACCGGGTGCAACACCGCCGGCAGCGCGCGTTCGGATCGCGCTGCCGGCGCTCGCGCAGATGTCATCGGCGAGCCCCCGGCCACACATCAGACACTGCTGGTTAGCGATTGGCGAACCTCTTGTTCCTACGATTCATTGAACGCCAGCGATAGAGGATCTCTCCCCGGCGCAAATGGATCCGACCATACGGACACCGCCGCGCCGGCCGACTCGAGGAGGGAACAATGAGGAAATGGAGTCATCCGCTGTTTGTCGTGACGGCACCGATGGTCGGCGTACTGCTCGCTGTCGGGCTCGTCTTTCCGGCGGGGGCAGCGCCAGCGAAGCGTGCGACAACAGACGAACGTGCTCGCGCTCTGGAAGTCATGCACCGGTTGGCGCGAACTGTCGATGCAACACCAGCGAAGCAGAGGTTCCTCTTCGCCCTGGGGATGGAGCTGGTGGAGCAGGCCGAAGTCGACTGGAAGCCCCTGCTCGAGGCCGACGGTGTGCTGATGGTGTCGCCGCATTGCCTCCTGGGAATCGCCTACGCCGAACGAAGTCCCGAGGCGCTCGCTGCTGCTCCCCGGTTGAAGGACGTGCTCTCATCCTGGAACGCGAAAGAACTGCCCGCAGAGGAGGCCTTGAAGGCACTGGCGAGTTGCGATTTCGGGGAAGACGGTCCTTCGCTCGGGCCAGCCCCGACGACGGTCAGGGTTCCCACTTCGGGCGAGGTCCTCGTCGCAGCAGACACATTGATGAGGACGCCTCGAACGCCTGGAATGGTCTACGCCTTTGATCCAGCGTGGCTGCTGATCGAGTACCTGCTTCACCTGCCTGAGGGTGCATCCGTGGGTGATGCTCCTCCTGCGCAGGTATCCGCCCTGCTTTCAGAGGCCGGGTCCCTGGGCCTCGCGGGCGTGACGCACCGTTTGAAGCACGAGATCGAGGCGGCCCGGCGTGACGCGCTGTGGAGAGTCGCTCTCAAGGGCGAGTGGTTGAGCGACGTACCGGAGCAATTCCGCGCTGATCGCGAGGTGGTGCGAACGGCAGTGATGCTCCAGGGACGCGCCCTCAGGTTTGCCGATCCCGCGTTGCGTGCGGACAAGGAGCTCGTGCTCATCGCTGTGTCGAGGAATGGTCTCGCCCTGGCCCATGTGGCCCCAGCGTTACAGGAGGACCTCGAGACTGTTCGCGCTGCAGTGCTCGGTGGTTTCGATGAACTCAATCTGCAGCGGATGGAACTCCACCTTCCCGTTGGCCCTCGAGAGTGTCCTGACCCGGCTCTGCGAATGGAGATCCTTCGAGGCGTACGCGAACGCATGCTCCAGCAACTGAAGGCCGACCCCGTCATCAAGTACGCCGCTCCATCGCTGAGAGCGAACCGCGAGATCGTCGCGGCCGCCCTCTCCGTCAACCCGTATTCGCTCCAGCTTGCGGCGCCACACCTGCAGGAGGACAAGGAGTTGGTCCGGATCGCAGGGGCCAGGCGGGAGCAGCTCGAGCACGGTCCGCTTTCGCTCGTGTGTGTTCCTGATACGCGTCCTCTCGAGCGATAGCAGGAGTACGCGGCCTGGGCTGCTCTCCTACCGGATGAAGCGAGCCGCCCCCGACGGCACCACCCATGTCGTCTTCACTCCCCTGCAACGGGTGAAGAGACTCGCCGCGCTCGTGCCTGTGCCGATGTCCAACACCTGACGCTTCCATGGCGTGTTCGCCCCCAGGCCCCCAATCGCAACACACAACCACACACAAGGTGGTACCGCCGCGCGGTGAACCCATTTCATCGCCGAATCCTCGCGGCCGCCGCCGCCCTCACGCTGTCTGGATGCTCCGCCGCCGCGACCGACGAAGGCGACGTCGAGACCGCCGAGCAGTCCATCGACTCCTTCGCCAACCCGACGTGGGGTGGCGAACTCCAGCTCGGCGAGGACGCCATGGCGACCTTCACCGACGACGCGCGCTACCACGCGTTCGACTTTGCCATCCCCGCGCCCGGCAACGTTCGCCTCTACACGCTGCCCGCCGATTCCGGCGCCCAGATCGACACCGTCCTCTACCTCTACCGCGCGACCTCGAGCGGTTATTCGAGAGTCACGCAAGACGACGACGCGCGCGGCACCCGCTGGTCGGAGATCACGCGGAATCTCACGCCGGGCAGCTATCGCATCATCGTGAAGGCGATGAACGCTCTCACGCGTGGCACGGTGCGCATCGGCTTCGATTGCCCGCAGTGCATCCAGAACGACGCCTGCGTCTTCGGCGACACGTTCTTGAACGTGCGTCGCGGCCTCACCGTGAAGGTCGACATGGAGCGAACGGTCGACCATGAGACGCAGCTCTCGGCCGTCGAGCAGGCGCAGCTCGTCGACGCGATGCACGAGTCGACGCACACCGACGTGACCACCGCCGCGGACGCCATTGCCCGCGTCGATGGCAACGAGGTCAACGTCCTCCACCTGTGGGACGCGACGAACGCAAGGGCGTACATTGCATTCGAATACGGCGCCGGCGACAGCGCCTACGGCCGTATCTACGAGCCTGGATCGACCACCGCCGTCGCCGGGATCCACGACAGCGAGATCGTCGGCTGCAATCTCCCCAAAGGTCCGCTCGGCCGCGACTGCAGCACCGATGCGACCTGCGGCGCGAACGCGCAGTGCACCGGCATCGCCGCCGGAGTCGGCAAGTGCGTCAGCAATGCGATGCCGGACGGCGCCGGCGCATCGTGCACGTCGGAGTGGAGCGGCCAGTGCGCGCCCGGCGGCCTCACCTGCGCGGGCCTCACGCGCGGCGAAACCGGCCTCTGCCAGCCCGCATGGATGACCGGTCGTTTCAGCGACTGGCGCGGCAGCAGCATCCCCGACAACGCTCCGAACGGCGCGAAGCGCACGCTCGTCGCGTACGGGCTCGCCTCGGTCGACATGGATGTCCACCTCGATGCGATCATCCGCCACGCGGCGGTCGAGCAGCTGAAGGTGACGCTCGAGAACCCGGCCGGCGCGCAGGTCCTCGTCTACGACGGCACCACGAAGGGCAAAGACCTGGTGCTGAATCTCGACGTCCGCGGTTTCTCGGGCGACGAGCAGGTCAACGGGACGTGGACCCTCAAGGTGGTCGACACCAGGAAGGGGACCACCGGTTCGATCGAGCGCTGGGCGCTGACGATCGGCTCGCGTCTCGACTGACCCACACGCACGCGGGCGAGGCCTCCACTACGCCCGCGTCGTCGATCAGTGCTTGTCGTAGGCGGCGAGTTCGAAGTGCCCGTGGCCGGAGGGATTGAAGAGGATCACCGCGTTTCGCCTCGTCGATCGCGGCGCGGACCGCGTGCGAGATCTCGGGCTCATGCGCCCGCGGATCTCGGCT
>JBAWAM010000261.1:0-5937 GCA_049589315.1 Myxococcaceae bacterium | reverse complement strand
CCGTGACGGTGACCGGGCGGAAGCACCTGCTCTCGAACGTGGATGCGTCCATGCGGCGTTTCGCGCGCTTCGGCGGGGAGCTCTCCGGGGGCGGAGTGGGTGGCCGGCCGAGCTTCGGCGCGCACCGACGCCGGCGGCCGCACCCGCTCCGTCAGCGCGTTGATCTGCCGGCGCAGCCGATCATTTCCTCCCCCCTCATGGGGCGCGGCCGCTGGTTCCAGGCTGACGGCCGGTTCGGACGTGACCGGGACAGGCACCGGTTCGTTCCGCACAGGGCCGGGAGGGCCGAGACGCGAGAGCTTGCGCTTCAGATCCACGCGCGCGCTCCGCTACTGAAGAGCCCCGACGCCGAGGGCGGAGAGGAGCTCGAGCGCCAATCGCTTCCGGTGCTCCGAGACCACTGCGGCGCCGGGCGCGGGCACACCCATCGCCGGGCCGATGCACGCGGGGCATCCATCCTCGCACTCACAGCCTTCCATCAGGCGGCGCGCGCGGCGGAGCAGCTCGCCGCGCTGGTCGAACAGTCGGGGCGAGAGCCCGACCCCGCCGGGGATGTGATCGTAGAGGAAGATGGTCGGGTCGAAGCCGGGGCCTTCGCCAGGCGCCTTGCGCGGCATCCCGTCGGCGTCGCTCCGGCTCCCCAGGGTGCGCCCCAGATCGCGGGGATCGATCATCAGCCCGATGCACGCCACCGTGTGCAGCGCCGAGGACAGCCCTCGAAGCGCCTCGATCACCGCCGGCCTCGGCGCCGGCTGCGCCCGCACCACGTCCTCCGGCACGGTGAGCCAGAAGGCGGTGGTGTGCATCTGCATCTCCGGCAGGGTCACGTCGCCGTAGCCCACGTTCTCGTGCGTGTGGAACTTGATCTTCTTGTAGCCGACCACCTTCTCCACCACGCTGACCTCGCCCTGCCCCATGGCGAAGCCGAGGCCGTCGGCGCCCGCCGGACGCGACTGGTCCTCCTCGATCACCTCGACCCGGGTATAGGTCATGGCGTCGGTGAAGTAGTCGGGCTCGACCTTGCGCACGTACGCCTTGTGGTTGTCGTAGTCGAAGCGTTCGACCTGATACTGCTCGGCGTCGTGCTGGTAGATGGCCTGCTCGTGCAGCATCGTGTGCGCGGAGCGCCAATCCATCTCCGCGAGAGTGCGGTCCGAGCCGAGCTCGATGATCACCACGTTGTCCCAGCCGACGCTGCGCAGGGAGACGCTGTTCGCCGGATAGGCGTCCGATGACCAGTGGAACACGCGCCGGCCGCTCGCGCCCGGTGAGGGATGCAGGACCTGGTGGCTGGCGAGGTACTCCAGCGCGTCCGCCGTCGGCTGGGCCTGCACGTCGCGGAAGCCTTCGCCCTCCTCGAAGGGCAGCTCGAACGCCGCGCACTTGAGGTGCTGGATGAGGATCTCCACGTTGTCCGGATCGATCCGCGCCTCCTCGACGGGAGCGCCGGTGAGGTACTTCGGATCGTTGGCGAGGTACTGGTCGAGCGGCGCGCTCGAGGTCACCAGCAGCGCGAGGCTCTGCCCCTGACGTCGACCGGCGCGGCCGAAGCGCTGCCACAGCGCGGCGACGGAGCCGGGGTAGCCGGCGCACACCACGGCGTCGAGCGAGCCGATGTCGATGCCGAGCTCCAGCGCGTTGGTGGCGACGACGCACTTCACTTCGCCCGCGCGGAGCTGGGCTTCGATGTTGCGGCGCGTGCCGGGCAGATAACCGCCGCGGTAGCCCATGATGGTGGTCGGATCGATCCGGTCCTGCACCAGGCGGTCGCGGAGGTATTTGAGCATCACCTCCACCGAGTTTCGCGACTGCCCGAACAGGATCGTCGGCACGTTGCGCCGGACCAGATCGCCCACCAGCCGCACGGCCGTCTTGAGATAGCTGGCGCGTATCCCGAGCTCCGGGTTCACCACCGGCGGGTTGTAGACCATCACCCGCCGCGAGCCGGTCGGAGCGCCGCTCTCGCCGATCAGCTCCACGTCTCGCCCCAGCATGCGGGAGGCGTGCTCCTTCGGGTTGCCGATCGTCGCGGAGGCGAAGATGAACGTGGGCTTCGCGCCGTGGAAGCGGGCCACCCGGTCAAGCCGGCGAAGCACGTTGGCCAGGTGCGAGCCGAACACGCCGCGGTACGTGTGCAGCTCGTCGATCACCACGTAGCGGAGGCTGGCGAAGAGGCGGGCCCAGCCCGCGTGGTGCGGAAGGATGCCCGTGTGCAGCATGTCCGGGTTGGTGAGGATCACTCCCGAGCGCTCGCGGGCCGCGCGGCGAGCGTCACCGGGCGTGTCGCCGTCGAAGGTGATCGCACCGTGGGGAAGCCCTGCGTCGCGCATCATTCCGCGCAGCGCCTCCTCCTGGTCCCGCGACAGCGCCTTGGTGGGGAAGATGTAGAGCGCCCGCGCCTCCGGATCCCGGGCGCAGGTGTCGAGCAGCGGCAGGTTGTAGCAGAGGCTCTTTCCCGACGCGGTGGGCGTGGCGATGACGAAGCTCTTCCCCGCGGTCGCCAGCTCGAAGGCCTGCGCCTGGTGCGAATAGAGCTGGGAGACGCCCCGGTTCTCCAGCGAGGCCCGGACGTTGGGCGCCAGCTTCTCCGGGATGGGCGCGAAGGTCGCGTTTCGACCGGGGACCTCCTCGTCGAGCACGAAGCAACGGGACAGCGAGGTGTCCCGCTCCCATCCGTCGAGGACTGTCGACAGGCCCTGCTCCGAACTCCAGGGCGCGCCGGACCGTTCGAACGCACCGTTCTTCTGAAGCGACTTCACGTGCGCTCCTCCGCGACTTGCCCGCGGACTGTACAGATGTACACCTGAGCGCGCAATCGCTCGCCAGGGGTCACTCCAGACGCGCCACGGCCGCTGACGAGCGCCTTGATTCGACGCACGCAGCGGCCGCGAGGACGGCTCCGGATGACCGTGCGACTACTCGTCGCCGGTCAGCACGGGCTCGCCGTTGATCACCTTCTCCAGCGTGCTCCAGAACGAGGCCGGCGGAACGCCCGCGACCCAGTCGATGATCTTCATGTCCCGGGTACGGACGATCACGTTCCCCGGGTACGCGTCGATGCCGACGATGGACGAGAGGGTCTGGTTTGGATCGATCGCCGACGGGTAGTCCAGCTTGTACTTCGTCGCCCAGGCGTTGAGCTGCTTCTCCGTGGCCGGCGTGCCCGGGGTCGGACCGTCATCCAGCACGACGAAGAACTCAGCCTTCGGCGCGTACTTCAGCCGATTCTTCGGGATGTCCTCCGCAGCCTCCACGTTGCACGGCCCGCACCAGATCGCCGAACGATCCAGCACGATCGCCAGCGGCTTCGGCGTCCCCTCGCCGTACGGCGAGCCCGCCGGATACACCTCGGTGCCGGTCGGATTGTAGAAGTGCGCCAGCTCGATCCGGTCCACGTAGGCCTTGCTCAGCGACGCCCGCGGGTAGCCGTAGAACTGATAGTTCGGGACGACCGACCCGGTTCCGATGCCGTACGGGCCCGGATAGAGCGAGTCACCGACCTCGCCGTTCCCCAGCTGACCACCGCCCTGGAACTCCGGGGCCTTCTCCTCCTGATTCTGGGGGGTGGAGTTCTGGGGACCACAGGCGCCAAGCCCGAAGACGACCAACGACGTGAGTAGACTGTTCTTGAAGGTCATTCGTTTCTTCTCCGAAACCGGCCCGCGTATCAGTAGCAGCTGTAGAAGTCGCCGTTGTGGGGAGCGTAGCAGCCTTTGATGTCCTTGCCGCTCGCGTCCTGTCCCAGGACGATGCAATCGCCATTCTTCCCACTGGGTGAGATTGGGCAGTCCCGGTCCGTACTGCACCTGTCGGGGAACGTGAGGTCGAGGCACGCCATTTCGTTGCCGTGCAATCGGACACAGGCGAAGTTGCCTCCTCCACAGTCGGCGTCGAAGCGGCAGGGACCACAGAACCGCGGTTCGGAGGCCTCGCAGGTGCCAAAGCGCGGCAGGCAGTGACTGTTCCAGCAGAACTTGTCTGCCTCGCAGTCCGTGTCCTGCGCGCATGCCACGGCACAGCGCAGCTCGCCCGTGTCGATGGGCACGCAGCTGGTCCCGGTCCACGAGCAGTCGACATCGCTCTGGCAAGTCGCGCAGGCGTCCTTCTTCAGGCACATCTTCTTGTAGGCGCAGAACTCGCCTTCGACGAGTCCCTGGTTCGCCAGCTCCGCCTGCGGGACGCACGGCTCTTCGGTCGTCCCACAGAAGTTGCTGTTGCCCTTGTTGGTGCCGCAGATCTCGCGGGGGTCGCGTACCATTCCGCACTCGTACCCCCCCGGGCAGTCTGCGTCCGCTTCGCAGGTCAGGGTGCAGTACGACTTCGCGTCACCGGGACCGGTCCGGAAGCAGGTGGGGCACTCGGTGCCGTTCGGGCAGGGATCGCCGAACTCCTTCACCGGGACGTTCTGGCACGTGAAGATCTGGGAGTTGGTGTCGTCCTCGACCGCCGGCTTGCACTCCTGCGCGTACCGAGTGCAGTCGCTGTGCGCATCGCACTTGAGAACACACTTGTTGTCGACGCAGGTGTTGTTGGCGACGCACTTCGAGGGGTCGCACTTCGCCTCACATGTTCCATCGGGCCGAATGAAGCCACCGACGCACTTCCGGGGCTCGCCGGCATCGGGCGTCCCACCCGAATCGGCGGAACAGGCGACGCCGAGCGTCAGGAGCAGGGCTGCAAAAGTCAGTCGCAATGCGGTCGTCATCAAAGGGTTCGAACGAAAGCACGCTTCACGTGGGCAGATCCAGAGGCGAGTTCCTGCGCTAGGATGCCGCGTCATGCGTTTCGCTCCGCTCGTCCTCGCGTCCTGCTGCCTTCTCCTCGCGTGTGCGCCGAAAATGGCCACCCACGCCACCGGTCACGTGCAGGACACTGGAGCAGCGAAAGCCACGGACTTCACGCTTCGCTCGATCGACGGTCGCAGCGTACGACTCTCCGATTATCTGGGCCGCGACGTGGTGATGCTCAACTTCTGGGCCACCTGGTGCGTGCCCTGCCTCGGCGAGATGCCCGAGCTGGAGAAGCTGCACCAGAAGTACAAGGACCAGGGACTCACCATCATCGGGATCTCGATGGACGGTCCGGAGACGGTGGCCAACGTCGACTCCACCGTGCGCCGGTACGGGGTGTCCTATCCGGTCGTCCTCGACGAGGAGACGCGCGTGGTCGCCGCGTACAACCCGACCCGCGACGCGCCGTTCTCGGTGCTGATCGATCGCACGGGGCGAATCGTGGAGAGCACGCTGGGCTATGCGCCCGGTGACGAGGTGGAGCTCGAGCAGAAACTGCAGGTGCTCCTGGGCGGTGCTTCCGCCAGCGCGACGACCCACTGATGCGCCGCCTCACCTGCATTGCGCTGTTCCTCTGGACGAGCATCGCGTCCGCCGTGGAGATTCCCACCGGCGGAACCCCGATACGACTCGACATCACGAACACGTCGATCGTGTCGTGGCACATGAACAACGGGAACGTCACCTCATGCGATGACGATCTCGGCGCAGGCATCGAGCGGTTGAACCTGAACGGCTCGTGGGAGAGCTGGGTGATGGGGGTCCGGATGGATGGGGCCCTCTATTACCCGGCGCCGCAGCCCAGGGTGGCCACTGCCACCTTCGACCGGTGCCTGGCGACCGAGCTCACCAGCCGGTATCAGAACTCGATCGTGCCGGAGAAGCTCTGGGCGGGCTGGAACGGACGGACCTTCGAGATCACCGCCGGCGACAGCTACGTCTCGTTCGGCCGTGGCCTGACCCTCTCCCTGCGCAAGACGGACGAGCTGGGGCTCGACACGACCCAGCGGGGCCTGCGCGTCCGGATGAACACCGACCGGTTCTCGAGCACGCTCGTCGCCGGCCTCACCAACATCAACAACGTCGACGAGGCCTCCGGACGTTGGGAGGACGATCCCAACGACGCGATCATCGGCGCCACCGCGGA
>JBAWAM010000260.1:0-2495 GCA_049589315.1 Myxococcaceae bacterium | reverse complement strand
GGCCGCGGGCGGCTGACCTGGGAGGTCGAGGCGTTCGCGCGCGAGGCGGCGAACGGCAAGCAGGGCCGCGATGCGGTCGAGGCGGTGTACACGGCGGTGATGAAGCGGCTCTCCGGTCGCGACGCCGGACTGGCCGGCTCTGCCGCGCAGTCGCTGGCGCTGGATCGCGGCAGCCGGCTGTGGACGATGAAGACCGCGCTCGAGGCGATTGGGCTTCCGACCCGGATCGCCGCGGTCCGCACGTTCTCCACCGATGCGGGCGAGAACGTGCTGCCGGACGACGGCCTCCTCTCCTACGTCGGGCTTCGCGTGGAGCTGCCGGAGAAGAAGGTGCTGTGGCTCGACACCGCGACGCGGTTCGCGCCGTTCGGAGAGCTTCCGGAGCAGGCGCGTGGGCGCGAGGCGTGGCTGTTCCCCGAGCCGGGCCGCCCCCTGACGAAGGTGACCACGCCCGCGACCGGCGAGGCTTCGCCGAAGCAGGTCGAGCTGGAGCTGACGCTCAGCCCCGACGGCGCCCTCACAGGCGTGGGCGTGGAGCGGTTCACCGGGTTCGAGGCCGCGCAGCTCAACGAGGGCCTGGAGGACCTCTCCCCGGATCAGCGGCAGCAGGCGCTGCAGAGCGCGCTGTCGCGGTTCTACGGGGGCGCCGAGCTGGAGAAGCTCGACCTCACCCTCCAGAGCGAGGTCGGCGGCGAGCTGAGCATCCGGTACCAGTTCAAGGCGCCGCGGTTCGCCCGGGCGGAGGGCGAGAAGCTGGTGTTCGGCGCGCTGGGCTATCCGGAGATGCTGGGGCGGCGCTACGTGCAGCGCGGTCGCCGCGACACGCCGCTGTACATCGGCCGGACCGAGCGGAGCATCACCCGGGTGAAGCTGAAGTTGCCGAAGGGCTACAGCCTGAACGGTCCGATCGGTGAGGTGAAGATCGCCGACGACTTCGGACAGTTCGTCCGCCGCGAGCGGCAGGACGGAGACACGCTGCTGGTCGAGGAGGAGTTCCTGCTCGACATGGCGCGGATCCCCACCGCCCAGTACGAGAAGTTCGGGCACTTCGCCGGACAGGTGGACCTGCTCCAGACGCGGGATCTGCTGCTCGAGAAGCGCGGTCTCTGAGAAGAGCCGGGCAGATGCTTGAAGCGGCGCAGAGGGCCGTGCTAGCGAAGCTGCCCTGCGCGTCTCGCGCGAGGAGGGGTTCATGATCCGAGGCCTGCATGGGCTGTTCTATTCGTCCGAGCCGGAGGCCGCGCGCGCGTTCCTTCGCGACAACGTGAAGCTGCCGTTCACGGACACGGGCGGCGGCTGGCTGATCTTCGACCTTCCCGAGGCCGACGTCGGCGTCCACCCCACCGAGCCAGGCCAGACCAGCGGCGGGCACGACGTGTCGTTCTACTGCGATGACATCCACGGCACGGTCGCGGACATGAAGTCGCGGGGCGTGACCTTCGAAAGCGACGTCGCGGATCACGGGTACGGGTTCGTGACGTACTTCACGATCCCCGGTGGAATCCGGGTTCAGCTCTATGAGCCGAAGTATCAGAAGCGTGCTGCCGCTGCGCCTCGGAAGGCGGCGAAGGGCGCTGCGAAGAAGGTCATCGCGAAGCCAGGGGCGAAGGCCAAGGCAAAGCCTGCGGCGAAGCGCAGCTCGGCGGTGAAGGCGAAGCCTGCGGCGAAGCGCGGCCCGGCGCCGAAGCGCGGCTCGGCGGCGAAGCGTCGTCGTTGAGGCGACGGTGTCCGTTGACGACGCGATGCGGTCTTGCCAGTAGCGGCTCTGCTGGACCTTTCCTTGGCCGAACAGGACCGCGGTCCCAGGAAGGACCGGGGTCCACCGCGGGCGGGTTGCGGTAGTCGAGGAACGGGGAGAAGGCCCGCTTCTCGGAGATGCGCTCATAGATCTCCTGCCCTGTCCTGCCGCACCACTGGGCTTCGGCCATCTGGTACGCCGGTCACCTCGGTTGCCGAATAGTAGGAGAAGTCCGCCTCTGCCGCCGATCGCAGGAGGGAGAGCTCCTTGGCGCGGATCTGCCGTCGAGGTTCCCCAGTGCCTGGAGTATCGGGGCCTTCATCGGCACGGGGCCGGATGATGCCCCCTATCTATCTCATCAAAAAAACACCGCAGCTCCTCCCACTCAGGAGGCGAACCTTTTGATGGAGCCCCTCATGCGCCTGGCGGTGCAGCGCCCCGCGATCGAGCTGGCCGAAGCGCGCATCGCGGCGAACCTCAGGCACGTCGAACTTTCACAGCTCTGCGCCCCGTGGCTGAAGATCGCCGCGGTGAGCGGTCCTCTCGGCAAAAGAGTGGTGGCCCGGTTGCCGCAGCTCCCTGCCGTCATGGCCGACAAGGGCGTGGCCCGGATGGCGAACCGGCTCAAGATAGGCTGAGCGAGTCCGATGCGAATTCTCCGTCCTCTCGTCGTCTGTGCGCTCTTCACGGGCGCGAGCACGGCCTGCAACGACTCGGCGAATGCCTCCACTGAGCGGAGCTACCGCGTCAGGGTGGG